>NZ_JBYUPU010000040.1:0-69167 GCF_058135425.1 Paenibacillus sp. MAH-35 | reverse complement strand
GATGCGTGTGACCCATTGCTGTCGAAGATGTTCATTTGCCAAATGGGGCAACCTCCTTGCGTTCTCGGTTACCTCATTTTCTCATGGGATTCAATCCGTTTGAAGGTGGGGACAGTTTGACGCTTACGCTATTTCCGCCATTCCATCCATCGTGAAAATCCCATAGCGCCCACCAGATTGTCTCGTCTTGATCTCCTCGTTTGCATTAAGTTTTAATTACCACTACGCCTAAAGTGCCAATATGGAGACCGTCATCAGTGGGTACATTATTATGGCCACTCTGAAAATTACCTTGCCTACCAGGAACGCCGGGACCAAATAAGATCGCGGATTTCCATAACATATGAGTGGACTTTTTAAGGTTTTCCCATGTCTTATCTCTGTCACCGGGAACTTCAAGTTTTGAAATTGAATAATGACGTAAATAAACGGCGAAAGAACCGGTCATCAACACCGACCCGGTTACGTTGACCGTGTTTAACAGCAGTATGGGCGATGCCGCGTTCCAGACGTCGATCATCGACCCGATTCAGAAAAGGTATCCGCATATGAAGCTGGAGATGATAGAGCTGATCAACAAAGAACTGGAGAAGCTGAAAAATAAAGATCGCAGATCAAGCGTCGTCGGTTGCGAGGATGTCCCGGGGAATCGTTCCTCTGCCCGGAGGCTGTCTGATAGTTCAGCAGTCTCCTTTGGGCACAGTTTGGCACAAAAGTGCGCAGCGGCCGAACACGCAGCCCACTGCGGCCCACTGTACCGATTACGGTTCGTATGGTAAAGTATTCCAAGAGGAAGGATGTAGTCGTCACGACTAAGGAAGGAAGGGCGCGATGAGAAAATCGATCGTTCAATCTCTCCTGGCCGGAGTTATTATTGCGGTCGTCTATTATGTGGTTCAGGTCGTACGGGGGATGTATCTAACCAAAGAATACGTTCCGGACCTGATTAACGCATACGAATCCGTAGACTATTTACAGCAGCAGACGGCGATCGGTACGATCTCCAGTCCGGTGTGGAGCGTGCTTGAAGCTTCAGGGCTGATTCTGCTTGGAGCGGCTGTATTTTATATCGGCAAAATGCTGTGGAGGAAAAGATAACCGGCCGGCTTACAGGAAGCCGGGATGGATGGGGAACTGGCGGAAGCGCAATGGAAGGGGAGGGAAGTCAAGGGAAGGGCCGTGCGGAAACATACGCTGCAAAGTTTTTTGTACGCTCCAGTTGATCGGCGGTCTTGAACGTGATATGATACGGTTAATTTGAATCTAGGAGTTGAGAAGAATAATGTGATTGTTCTTGCAGATTGTAATGAAATAAAACATCAAAGCGATTATTTCGCCTGTTTTATTCGTTATATGCAAGAAAGTTACGTTATTCGGATCACTCAACGTAAATATCCGGATCTGGTCCATTAACGGGCCGGATTTGCTGTATTTATTTGAGCTGCTGAAAGGTAACTTTCTTGCGGCTCTTTTATTTTCTATACAGGAGGATATTTATGTCATTAATCAATGTAGTGAACCTGACTTTCGCTTACGACGGCAGTTACGATAACATTTTCGAGAACGTCAATTTCCAGCTCGATACCGACTGGAAGCTGGGATTTACGGGCCGCAACGGCAGAGGGAAGACGACTTTTCTGAACTTGCTGCTCGGCAAATATGAATACAGCGGCACGATTTCCGCTAATGTCAATTTCGAATACTTCCCGTACCCGGTCGATAACAAGGAACAAAACACAGTGGATGTAGTCGGCGACATTTACCCGGATTATGTCCATTGGCAATTGATGCGCGAGCTGTCGCTGCTTGACGTATCGGAGGACGTCTTATATCGTCCCTTCGACTCGTTGTCTAACGGAGAACAGACGAAGGTGCTGCTGGCCGCCTTGTTTTTGAAAGAAAACCGATTTCTGCTGATCGACGAACCGACCAATCATCTCGATAAAGAAGCAAGAAAACGGGTCAGCGATTATCTCAGCAAGAAGAACGGCTATATCCTCGTCTCCCACGACCGGGCGTTTCTCGATAACTGCGTCGACCATATTCTCTCGATCAACAAGACTCATATCGAGGTTCAAAAAGGCAACTTCTCGGACTGGTGGGCCAATAAACAAAGACAGGACGATTACGAGCTGGCGGAGAACGAAAAGCTGAAAAAAGATATTCAGCGCCTGTCGGAATCGTCCAGAAGGACGGGGAACTGGTCGCACGAAGTGGAAAAAACGAAAAACGGCACAAGAAATTCCGGCTCCAAGGTGGATAAAGGGTATGTCGGCCATAAAGCCGCCAAAATGATGAAACGCTCCAAATCGATGGAGCACAGGCAGCAGTCCGCGATCGAGGAAAAGTCCAAGCTGCTGAAAAATGTGGAAACGTCCGAAAGCTTGAAAATTTCCCAGTTGACGTATCATAAACACCAGCTTGTCGAGCTTGACAAAGTATCGATCTATTACGGTGAGAGGCAGGTTTGTCCGGAGACCAGCTTTACGATCGGGCAGGGGGATCGAATCGCGCTGGCGGGGAAAAACGGCTCCGGCAAGTCAAGCCTGATCAAGCTGATTTGCGGTGAGGATGTACCCTATACGGGCACGTTCCGGAAAGGAAGTCAGCTGAAAATTTCTTACGTCTCCCAGGACACCTCGCATTTACAAGGATCTTTATCGGATTATGCGAGAGAGCATGAGATTGACGAAAGCTTGTTTAAATCGATTTTAAGGAAACTGGATTTCTCCAGAGTCCAATTCGAGAAGGATATCTCCACGTATAGCGGCGGCCAGAAGAAAAAGGTGCTGATTGCCAAAAGTCTTTGTGAAAAAGTACATTTGCACGTCTGGGATGAGCCGCTTAATTACATCGACGTTATTTCCCGGATGCAGATCGAGGAGCTGCTGCTCGAACATTCGCCGACGATCTTGTTCGTGGAGCATGACAGCGAGTTTTGCGACCATATTGCTACGAAAGTCGTCGAGCTGTAAGGCGGCTCGTCCGGCTGGAATTCCGCGGTACTCTTAAGTCTGACGCCAAGGGGAAAAGGATGAACGAGCAGCTGCTTGATCAAAGGCTGGAACTTGTGAAAGCCGAAATCGGAGATTTGCCGTATCGGGAGCTCAAGGTCATTACGACGGGCTGCGAGAAAGATGTGGTTATTTTGGATCAACAAACGGTTATTTCGTTTTTTCGCGACGGTCTGCGGACAGAGACATACGACGCAAGACAAGAGCTGATTCGCCGGTTAGCCATGCAGTCGGAGGCGATTTTACCGGTGTGCCGGTATCGGTCGCAGGCGAATCATTTCGCCGTGGAAACCTATGTCCCGGGAGAACGGATTACGCCTCGGCTTGTGGAGGAAAATCCGGAAGAGGGGCGGCGGATCGGCAGCGCGGTGGGAAGCTTATTAAGGCAGCTTCACCGTATGCCCGCACAAGGGCTCGGCCTGCGGTCCGGATTTGCCCAGGATGTGTCGAGGGATATGGAGTCCGGGCTGAAGCTGCTGGTGACCCGGCTGTCTGCTTCCGAGATTCGGCAGGTGACGGTATTCCTGAACGAGTATTATGAGAGCGCGGCGACGGTGGAGACCTGTGTTGTGCATGGAGATTTCCATTTCGATAACATCGTGTGGGATTCGGATGCCGGCCGCCTGGGAGTATTGGACTTTGGCGAGGCGGGCGTGGAAGACCCGGCGCTGGATTTTATGTATATGCGTTATTATCGGGAGGAGTTCCGGCATGCGGTGCTTGAGGCATACGGTTCGGAGGATAGCCGGTTGTATGACAGGAGTCAAATGTATGACCGGATCTACGGCTTATACGATATGATCGAGAACATCCGGAACGACCCCAGGAAGCCTGACTTCCATAAAGGGTACGCGAGATTTTTTGAAAGTTAAAGAGTGTTCAGCAATCGTGGAAAGACTTCGCTTAGAAGCATTACATGCCGAAGGCCTTGATTGCTACGGATAAATAAGTCTCAACTTCGCCTACCCGCTCCTGCCTGACTGGTCACTCTTCTCGCTTCTTACGGTACCGAACTTACACCTCTGAATTAAAAACCGTCCGGTTCTGCCGGACGGTCCATTGACGTGCAAACCCATTTGTGAGCACCTGGAACAAAATGGTTACTCGCACTACAGCCGCTCGCCCATAGTCGCGCTAAAAGTCTATACTGGCGCACTATGTTCAACATGGAAGAGGCGGCGTCATGTATGTCCCTTGTTCCCGGGCAGGAGAGGAGCCGAATAAGAGCGGTTCATACCCCTTAATTTGCCCGAAATTCGCTTGAACGGGGAAATAAGAGCGGTTTGAAGCTGCTAATATCCGCGAAATGGTGCTGATCGAGCCAATTGGTATGAAATAAGGGATGCAAACCGCTTCTATTCGGCAGCGCCTTCCAAATTGGCCGAATATAAAGGCTGCCAAAGACTCTTATCTTGTTTTTGGAACCAGCCAGCAGATAAATTTCAGCGAACCGGAACTCGTTTTGCCCGCCAAAAGTCTGCCCCGTATGCGGTCATTCGTCCGCCCTCCGGAAAAGTCCTTCGACCAGATTTTTCACGAATAACCCAGCCGCGACATTTCTTGAGCCAGCAGGAGCCCGCAACTTTTGAAGCTTGAACCCCCGCACCCCGAACCCGGAACCCTGGAACCCCGCACTCCGAGCCCCCGCACCCCGGAAACTCGGTCCCCCGAACCTCCCGATGTCGCGTCAGATTTGATGGACGCTGCGGTACATGGAGGGACTCATCTCGAATTTTTTGGAGAAGACGCGGCTTAAGTAAAACCCGTTCTCGTATCCGCACAACTCGGCGATCAGATCGAGCGGGTAGCTCGTCTCCAGGAGCATTTGCCGAACCTTATCCAGCCTCAGATTCACGACGAAATCCGTAGGCGTTTTGCCAAATTGCGATTTGAACCTGCGGGTAAATTGAACGGGGGACAGCTCAAGCTCGGCAGACAGCGCTTTCATACTGAACCGGCTATCGTACGCGCGCGCCTCCAACAGCCGCACAGCCTGTTGCATAAGCGCATCTGCCGGCTTTTCCAGCTTCCGGGCCGCTTCCGTTTCGAGGCAATATTGGAGCCACATGTCGTTCAGCAGCAAGTTTTGCCGGCGGCGATGCAGCTTGTCCCGTTTCGGCCAAAGCTCAAGCAAATATTGATAAGTCGACGATAAGCGCCGGCTGTCGCGAAGCGTAACCTTCCCTTGCGGGAGCATCGCCAGTCGCGAAGCTTCCTCGATCGTCTGCCTCGAATCCGGCAAATTCCAGTGGAAATGAATGACGAAAAACGATAACGTCCGCACCACCTCCCGCCATAACGGCACGCCAGGCGGGCATATGACAAGATCTCCGCTCGTAGCGCTTCCGCCCCGATCGCCGATCCGGAAGTCGAAAATTCCTTCGCACACGGCAAACATAACCCAGGCGGGGTAGACGTCCGTATCAATTAAAAAACGTTCCTTCCGGTCCCAATACAACACATGAACGAGCTGGGGAACCACATCGGCCGGACCATACGGCTCCATGCGACGGCCTCCCTTGAAATGAAATGGAGTATATGGTCGATGATAAACAATTGCATGGGAAAAGTAAATTGAATTTACTAGGCTAGACATATCCCTTTAACGCGCGGTAGAGGGACGAACCGAAGACAAAGGAGGCGCGGTGAACTTGGCAGAACGGGTCGGAGAGTTGGCTCGCGAATATGTAACGGTGTACGAATCGCCGGACCCCGAGAACGTTTATGTGTACAGCCCGGGAATCGCGGTGCTGCCGAACGGCAGACTGGTTGCTACGCTCGACATGAGCGGGCCCGGCATCGATGGAATCGCCGGCGAGAAGCGCCGCATCGAGGGAGGCAAGCTGTGGTTCGGCAAAGTGTTCGTCTCCGATGACAAGGGCCGCACTTGGCAGCACCGGACGGACTTTCCTTTCATGCACGCCAGACCGTTTACCGCGGGGAGAAGCTTGTACGTGCTGGGCCATTGTCACGATTTGGCGATCATCCGCTCCGACGACGGCGGCGATATGTGGAGCGAGCCGGTGCTGCTGACGCAAGGGCAGATGTGGCATCAGGCGCCGGCAAATGTGATGTACGCCAAAGGGAACGTGTACCTGGTCATGGAGCGGAATGTGCGATCGGACGGAGCGGGCTGGCCGGTCTCCGATCTGGCTCCGGTGCTGCTGCGGGGACGGGCGGATGCGGACTTGACCGACCGAAGCAACTGGACGTTCGCCTCCGAGCTGGCGTTCTGCGAGGCGGTGCCGGAGGAGGAATTGGACTATTTCGGAGTACCGTTCTACAAGGTGGAGCCGGGAACGTCCGCTCTGGTTGCTCCCGGACGCAAGTGCGCCCGCATGGGCTGGCTGGAGACGAATGTAGTCCGGTTTGACGATCCGGACCATTATTTCCATGACCCGGAAGGGAATACGTTTCATCTGTGGATGCGCTCCCATACGGGAGGCACCGGATATGCGGCGATTGCGAAAGCGGTAGAGCTCGAGGATGGCACGATCGAAACGAAACTCGAAAAATCCCCTTCGGGAAAAACGTTCGCCTTGATCCCATGCCCGGGCGGTCATCTGAAGTTCCATATCACGTTCGACGAACGCTGCGGCCTGTATTGGCTGCTCAGCTCGCAGGCGACGGACAGCATGACCAGGGCGGAACGGCTGCCTGAAGACCGGTACGGTCTCGGCAAAAACGAGCGGCACCGGCTGCAGCTGCATTTTTCGCAAAACTGCGTGGATTGGTGTTTTGCCGGACTGGTGGCGGTCGGGGATACGCCGAGGCAGGCCCGGCACTATGCGAGTATGGCGATCGACGGCGAGGATCTGGTGATCTTGAGCCGTTCCGGAGACGGGCGGGCGAAGGACGCGCACAACGGCAATTTGATTACATTTCATCGGATCGCGAATTTTCGCCGCTTGATCTATTGATCTACTAATCTACTAAATCTACTTATCTGTGAAACTGCTATTCATCAAATGATACAAAGGGGGGCCGTCCATGCGAAGGACTGCCGTATGTGTGGCTGTTGCAAGCATGATGGTGTTGTGGGGTTGTTCGGGCAGCGGGCCGCGTTCATCGGCCGGCGAGGAAGCGGGCAAGGAGGAGAGCGTCCGGCAGGAGCCGGTTACGCTGTCGTTTTATTCGAAGCTGACGCCTGCCGAATTCGAGACGTATATTGCCCGGCATGTCAGAGTCAAGTTTCCGCATGTGACGCTGCAGCAGGTAGAGCAAAAAAGCGCCACGATTCAGGATCTGATTACGGTCGGGAATGTGCCGGACATTATATGGGAAGGCAGCACCAATCTGCAGACGCTCACTCCGCTGAAAGTAATGGCGGATTTGCGGCCGCTTGCGGAGAAGCACAAGTTCGACTTTGGCCGGTACAGGGACGGGGTCGTGGATAATATCCGGTCGTATTCGGAGAACGGGCAGCTGTATTTCCTGCCGTTTAATGTATTTGAATTCGCCTTGCATTACAACAAAGACGTGTTCAACAAGTTCGGAGTTCCGTTCCCGAAAGACCATATGACGTGGGACGAGGTGATCTCCCTGGCGGGCAAAATGAACCGTCAGGACAACGGTGTCCAATATGTCGGGATGAGACCGCCGCTGAGCACGAACCGGACGCAAATGCAGCTGTCTTTGCCGTATGTGGATGCGCAGACGGGCAAGGCCGCGATCCAGACCGAAGGCTGGAAACGATTGTTCGACACGATCCGGAACATGTATCCGGGCCCGTCCACCGTGCGCTCCTTCTTCGATTACAGGGATGAATTTCTCAAGCAGCGTACGGTCGGCATGATGCCAGACATTTTACAGCTGCAAAATTCGGATATGGCCGCGTTCGAAAAGGAAGGGCTCGAATGGGACGTCGTGACGTACCCGGCTTTTGCGGACAAACCGAAGGTGGGGGCCGGATTGTTCTCCGACGGCATGGTCCTGTCGGCCGGTTCCAAGCACGTCGATCTGGCGTTCCAGATCATCTCGTATATCAGCACCGATCCCGAGGTGCAACTGAACGCGACCCGGGACGGCCGAGTAACGGCGCTTAAGGACCCGCAGCTATTGGCGCGCGCCTTCGAGAACAATCCGGCGGCGGCGGGGAAAAATTTGAAGCCGCTTAGCGAGATGCGTTACCCGGCCTCTTTCCCGATGTCCGATTATGATCGTAAAGGACTAAGCATCGTCGAATCCAAGCTGAAAAATTATGTCGCCGGCAAAGGTGATGTCAACACGCTGCTCCGCGAAGCGGAGGAACAGCTTGAGAAAGCGATTGCCGAGCAGAAAAGCCAATAGCCGGCACAGGCCAGCACAGACGGGGCCGTCTGCGCGAGGGCGGAAGCGCGCGCAGACGAAACCGAACCTAACCGAAAGCGGGGATATGCATGGATACACGCGAGGCAAGGATGGAAGTGAACGATTCGCCTCTTAGCCGGCCGTCTTCGCCGATGAGCCGGAGGAAGATGCTTTCGGCGCTCGGCATGACGGGGGCGGCGTTATTGACTGCGGGGATGCTGACGAACGAGTCCAAGGGCGAGTCGGTGCATGATTCGGTGTACGGCGAGGACGGCGGCTTGGACCCGGCCTGTTGTCCGTTTACGACGATTGCCGGGCTCCGGGCGATGACGGGTCCGGTCGGAGTGCCGTACTGTTATGTGACCGACAGCGAATGCGAAGGACCGTTTTTCTACGACGGGTCCGATACGACTTCTCCCGACAATACGGGGCTTGTGATCGTCTCCGCATCGGGAGCCCGCTGGAAACGGATTCATCAGGGAGAGATCAGCATTGCCTGGTTCGGAGCGGTCGGAGACGGGGCGACGGATTGCACGGCTGCGATCCAAACCGCGCTTGATAGCGGACTGCCGGTATGGATGCCGCCCGGCACGTATGCGATCACCGGTACGCTGCGGGTGAAGGCGAACGGACAACTGCTCCGGGGCGCCGGCCGCTTCGTAACGGTGTTGAAAAATACGGCGAACGGCAGTCCGCTGCTGCACTTCGGCGACAATACGGACCCGAAGACGACGGGCTACGCGCTCTCATGCGCTGCGCGGGACTTTACGCTCGAAGGGAACGCCCTATCGAGCGAAGGCGTCGCGTTTCTGGGGCCGCAGGACGACGTGGCGACCTGGGGCGGCGCATCCCGGGCCTGCTTGCTCGAAGGGGTCCGCGTGTCGGGGATCGGCAGCGGACCTGCGCTGCGGGTGTCCGCTTGGACGCCTACGGTAACGGGATGTGAATTCTGGAACAGCAGGCAGGGCATCCGGATCGGGCAGCAGGTGTATGCCGGGCGGTTTATCGCCAACTATATTAGCGGCCACGCCCAGGAAGGCATCTACTGCGACGTCCCGGCCAGCAAAGCGTCGGCGCTGTTCTTCTCGGGCAATGTGGTCCAGTGGTGCGGCAGTGCGGCGGGCATGATTGTGCTGTCGGGCGGCGGCGCCTGGACGTTCCAGAATACGTACGTGGAAGTGCCGAACGCTGGCTGCAACGCGGTATGGAAGCTGTCCAATCCGGGCACGAACGTAACGATCGACGGCGTTCATTTCAGTTCGGGGACAGGGGAAAGCGCGATCGATGTCGTCTCTACCGACATCAGACTGTGCACCGTGCGCGGAATGCAAATTTTCGGCAACGTCCGGCGCGGCGTCTACATTACCGGCACGCTGCCGATCACGACGATCGACAGCGTGCGGCAGCCGTCGGGAACGAGCAGCATCGCCTTGATCGACGATCAGTCGGTACGCAAGATGTCATTCGTGAACAACGCTCCTACCGGGATCGAGATGGCATCGGCCACGATCAAAAGCTTGACGTCGACGAATGCGATCACGACCGTAGATACGGCCACCGGTTTAACCCAGTGGTTCGTGAAGGACGGACGGGTATATTTCGGCGGCGATACGACCGCCCCCAATATCGGCGTGTCGGGCACGTCGCTGAACGTCCGCGAAGGCGCGGCGGAAGGATTTCTGCAAGCGGCGGGCGTGCTGCTTGGAGAGGGCCAGATCGGGATTCGGTACGGAACCGGCAGCCCGGAAGGCATCGTATCGGCTCCTGTGGGGTCGCTTTATTTGCGGGCGGACGGAGTGCCTGGGGCGACGCTTTACGTGAAGGAGAGCGGTACCGGAAATACGGGCTGGACCGCGAAATGAGCGGAATAGTGGATAAGCGGGATAGCGAGGTAGCGGGGTAGGAGAACGTCACCGGAACCAATCAAGGGGCATGGAGGACAGAGATGAGAGAAGAAACTGTACGTTCGGATTTAACCGTTATCGGGGGAGGGTTGGCCGGGGTATGCGCTGCCGTAGCGGCCGCGCGGCTTGGAAGCCGGGTCGCGCTCGTACAGAACAGACCGGTGCTCGGAGGCAATTCCAGCAGCGAAGTTCGCGTATGGGTGAGCGGAGCTTCGGCCGGCGGCACGCACCGGTTCGCCCGGGAGACCGGAATCATCGGGGAAATGCTATTGGAAAACCAATATCGCAATCCGGATGGCAATCCGTATTATTGGGATCTCGTCGTCCTGGAAACGGTGCTGGCTGAGAAGAAGATCCGGCTGTTTCTCAATACAGATGTGCACGAGGTGGAAGCGGAAGGGGCGGCCGAAGAGCGCCGTATCCGTTCCGTGACCGGATGGATGGCCGGTTCGGAGCGGAAATTGCGCTTCGAGAGCGAGCTGTTCGCCGACTGCACCGGCGACGGGCTCGTCGGCTTTTTGGCGGGAGCGGAATACCGCATCGGCCGCGAGGCGAGGAGCGTGTACGGCGAAGCATGGGCGCCGGAGCAAGCCGACGATATTACGCTTGGGAGCACGATGCTGTTTTATACGAAAGACGCCGGGAAACCGGTGAAATATGTCGCTCCGTCGTTCGCCAAGAACATTGCGGAGACGCCGATTCCTTTGCGGCGTATAATCCGCACGGGCGATTCCGGCTGTCATTACTGGTGGATCGAATGGGGCGGGGAAGTGGATACGGTCCACGAGAACGAGCGCATCCGCGACGAGTTATGGGCCGCCATATACGGGATCTGGGACTATATTAAAAACTCGGGCCGTTTCGAGGCGGATACGTTAACGCTGGAATGGGTCGGAGCGGTTCCGGGCAAGCGCGAATACCGCCGGTTCATCGGCGATTATGTGCTTACGCAGAACGATATATTAAGCCAGGTTCCATTCGACGACCGGGTCGCATTCGGAGGATGGTCGATCGATCTGCATCCTCCCCAGGGGATGTATGCAGAGGAGAGCGGGTCGAAGCATTGGCATGCCGACGGCAATTACCATATCCCGTTCCGTTCGCTGTATTCGGTGAATGTATCGAATATGCTGATGGCCGGCCGCAATATTAGCGCTTCGCATGTCGCTTTCGGCACGACGCGGGTGATGGCGACGTGTGCGGTGATGGGGGAGGCGGCGGGAACGGCGGCCGCTTTGTGCGTCAGGAGCGGGACCACTCCGCGCGAGCTGTACCGCAGCTGGCTTCCGGAGCTGCAGCAGGCGCTGCTTCATCAGGATGCTTCGATCATCGGCTTGACGAACCGCGATCCGCGCAACTTGGCCCGGCGGGCTGTTGTGAACGCCTCCAGTACAATGACGGTATTAGCCGAGGAACGGCCTGCGGAGCGCCTGCCGCTGGATACGGACATCGGCTTGCTCGTCCCGGTGGACCCGAAGCTTGGGGAGCTGGAGCTGCTGCTGGATGCCGAGCGCCATACGACGCTCCGTGTCGAGCTGTGGGATACGGGCCGGAAGGAGAATTACGTTCCGTTCCGGAAAATCGGCGAGGCGTCGGTCGAAGTGCGCCAAGGAGAGCAACAATGGACGACTGTTCCTTTGTCATGGACGCCGGAAGAGCCGCAGAACGGATTTATCGTCGTTAAGGCGAACCCGTCGCTGATGCTGTGGCAGTCGCGTTCGCCGCTCACCGGCGTGCTCGTCTTCGGCAAAGTCGAGAGACCTGCGGACAGCAAGCCGGCGCAGCCGGTTCTCGAATGGAGAATGAAACGTTTTGTCCGTAAGCCGATCTGCTTCCGTATACACGGGGAGACGTTAGCTTACGCTCCGGGCAAGGCGGTGAGCGGAGTGATCCGGCCGTACGGCGGTCCGCAACTATGGATGTCCGGGAGGATGGCCGGCGGAAGCGGGGAATGGCTGGAGCTGCAATGGGACGAGCCGGTCACTGTCCGGGAGATCCATCTGACGTTTAACGACGATGTCAATGAATATTTGAACAACCTGCACTATCTCGTGACGCCGTTCGAGACGATTCCCGAATTGGCGGCCGATTATCGGCTGGAGTCATGGGTATCGGACGAATGGGTGGTGCTGCACCGGGAAACCGGGAACCGGAAAAGAAAGAGGGTGCACCTCGTGTCCCCGGTTGTGGCGTCCCGAATTCGCCTCGTTGTGGAGAAGACGAACGGAGGGGAGCGGGCGGAGCTGATCGACATCCGGGTGTACGATCATGAAACCGTATGATCGGGCCAAGCCTGTTTGGGTCAAAACCACTAACGTGGAGGGAACCGGTTAAGAGTGGTTTGTACCTCTTAATTTGTCCGAAACCTGCTTGGACAGGGAAATAAGAGCGGTTTGAGACTTCTATAATCGGCGGAAAGGGTGCAGACCCGACCCGTTGGTTGAAATAAGGGGTACAAACCGCCCCTATTCGTCTCTGTCATCCCACTAGGCCGAAAATAGAGGGTACCAGAGACTCTTATATTGTTATTTAGCCCGTACGCATTTCGTTTCAGCGAAGCCGAACACGATCTGCTCGCAAGAAAAGTCTCCGCTTACGCTTACTAGGGTTCATTCATCATACAAAAGCTTCGTTTAGAAGCTTTTCTTAATGAACGAAAAGACCGTTCCAGCCTCATTCATAATGGGCGGAAACGGTCTTTTCGTTTAACCAGTTACCCCTCTATCGCGTAAACCGGTTTATATATTTTTATTAAATAACAATACCGGTTTACATAATAATGGTTTTCAAACAGATATTGGGATGATATAATCGCCTTAGAAAGGGAATAAAACGATATACTGTATCCGGTTTATTAAAAATACTAATTATATAAACCGGATGGGTGCGACATCAATCGAGGAGGGATTGCCTATCGGGAGCCGAATATTTAGGGGATAACTTCGCTTATGCGAACGCAAGGAGAGAGCCGCCAGATGAGAGGAAGACCGACAAACGAACAGTTCCGCCAAATGCTGGATCATATGGTCCAAACGATAAAAAACGAAATCGTGGAAGGCCTGCACGAGCCGGGGACGGACTTGCCGTCTGAGAAAGCGCTTGCACTCCGTTTCGGAATCAGCAATCTTTCTGTACGCAAAGGGCTGGAGATTCTTGCGGGCGAAGGCTGGATCGAGAAAATTCCGAACGTGGGCAACCGCGTCCTGCGCAGAAGACCGCCGGTCGTCCTGACGCTCGGCCTGAATGAAACTACAGTGCGCAATATGGCGCTGACCGAGCTTCTGGAAGATTTTACACGGTTATATTCTTGGGTGACTGTGAACGTAAAAGCTTACTCTTTCTCTCCGGAGTATGAGCATGCGGATACGGGAACGCTCGACGTAGTCACCTTGAGCAACATGCAGTTTCAGCAAATGTGCGAGCGTGGGGGCACCGGTATTCTGGAACAAGTCGAAGTCCATTCGGATACGCATCCGTTTCTGAACGAATTGTTCTCACATGAGGGCTGTGCGTTTCTGCAGCCGATCATCTTTACACCGGTCGTATTGTGTTATAACAAGCGGCATTTCCGGGAACGGGGATTGGCAGAGCCTACGGGCGGCTGGACTTGGCACGATTTGGTGCGTAACGCGGAGCAGTTGACGGACGGAGAGCGGTACGGCTTCTGCTTTCACCTGCCGGACGTGAACCGCTGGCCGATCTTCCTGCTGCAAAGCGGAGAGCGCCGGCGCGCGCAACGAAGCCCGGATGAACCGGACGACGCAGCCCGGCTGATGGAAGGCATACGCCTGTGCAAGGAGATTGTGTGCAACCACAACGTCTTTCCGCGTTACATGTCAGAGAACAACGCCGATATTGAACGGATGTTTCTTGAGGGCAAATTGTCGATGGTGCTTACGAGTTATATGGCACTGAACGATTGGAAGCAAGCCGAGGTCGAATACGACGTCGCACCGATGCCGTTTCTGCACGAGCCTCGCACGCTAACGGTCGCTACCGGAGCCGGTATCGCGTCCCACTCCGGGCATAAGGAGGAGGCGAGGCTGCTCGTCGACTATTTGACCTCCGAACGGGCGCAAAGCTTGATCCGCAAACATACGTTAAGCATTCCTGCGCGGCAGCGAATCGAACCGTCCGGCTGGAGCGGGGAGATCGCGAACGTTCCGGGCCGGTATATGCTGTACCGGGAGCTGATCTTCTCGTACCGGACGCACCGCGATCTGCCTATTGCCGTATCGTCGATCGGCGAGCTAGCCCGGCTGTTGAAATCGTATTGGGCGAATATGACTTCGGAAGAGGAACTGTACCGGAGCATCGGAGAACTTCTCGATCGTCAGGGAGGCTAACCGGAAAATGGCATATAGGGGGATATAATATGGCAATCAGCAGGAACTGGAAGCTAACGGCTTGCGTACCGCTAGTTATGGCAGTATTAGCCGGCTGCGGATCGGATCCGAAGGGAGCGGTCGATCCCGGCGGAACTCCGGGGACAGGAAGCAGCGCCAAACCGCCGGAGCCGTTCACGATGACGATCTATGCGGCGGGAGTGAAGCCGGAGGAATTCGATTCCCGGTTCAGAGGGGCGCTGGAGAAAAAATTTCCGCATATCAAATTCGATTATCAGACGAGCGACAAGGGCAACTCGATTACGGAGAAGGTGGCACGCGGTGAAGTCCCGGACATTATCCGGACGGACACGCCGACGATGAAGTCCGGCTACCTCGATCTTCAGCTCGGTTACGATCTGCGGGAACTGGTAGCCAAAAACAAGTATGACCTGAACCGGTTCGTACCGGCATTTATTCAGGACAATATCGATACGGGTCAGACGGGTGCCCTTTACGGCTTGCCGGTTCCCCCTTATTTTCCGGCCGTCCTGTATTACAACAAAGATTTGTTTGACAAATTCGGAGTTCCTTACCCGCGCGACGGCATGAGCTGGGACGAGGTGTACGATCTGGCCATCAAAATGTCCCGCACCGACGGCGGCAAAGTGTACCGCGGGTTCAGCTCCAGCCTGATTGCACTGCTGCGCGACAACCCGTACTCGCTGCCCATCCTCGATCCGGAGAAGGACGGCTTGGCGGACCAGACGAAGTGGAAATCGATATTCGATAACTTCAAGCGGTTCCACCAGATTCCGAACAATGCCGTCGAGAGCACGTTTGCGCTGGAAAATGCGGTGTTTACGAAGGGACAGTCCGCGATGTATTTGGGACAGCACAGCGTCTACTTCGTCGTTCCTCCCGAAGTGAACTGGGATATCGTATCCGTACCGACGCTTGCCGGGGCGCCGAAGCTGATGGGACAGCGGACTCCGGCCTACTGGTCGATTACGCAGCAGAGCAAGCATAAGGACGAGGCGTTCCAGGTTATCATGGAGATGCTTTCGGACGAGGTGCAGATGCAGGATTCACGCAACGGAATTCCGACAACGCTGGTCAAAAAGGAGATTCGCGACGCACTGGGCAAGTCTCATCCGATCTATTCCACGAAGAATATGAAAGCGCTAACATTTTACGAACCGACCGCTCCTACCCCCAAACGGGGCAAAGACAAGGCGAGTGTATCGGGCAGCCTGCAGGAAACGATCATTTGGCAAACGTTCGTCAAAACGGCGCAAGGCCAAGCCGACGTCAATTCGGCACTGCGTGAAGCGGACGAAAGGCTGAAGCAGGAACTTGAAAAAGATAAGAATAAATAACGGCTGATCGGTTGCCGGAGTGAAACGACATAGCGGCGCATAGCCGTCGGATAAAGGGAGAGAACGACTGTGCAGAAGGCAACGATGACAATAGCGCGTACAGGCAGGATCGTCTTGGAGGAAAGAGAACTGCCGGTCCCAGGCGAGCACCAGGTGCTCATTCGAACCGAATGTTCCGCCATCAGCAACGGTACGGAAACGATGGTGCTGCGAGGCAAAGCGGACGGAATAAGACTCGGCTACAATTCGGTCGGGATCGTCGTAGCCAAAGGAGCGGGTGTGGAAAATGTGGAGATCGGCCAGCGCGTTGCCTGTTATGGCGAAGGAGCACATGCGGATTACCGGCTCGTGCCGAAATTTCTCACCGCCCCTGTCCCCGATCACGTCGATCCCGAAGAAGCGGCTTTTGGCGGTCTTGGCGCCATAGCGATTCATGCGCTGCGACAAGCGGGCATGCAGTTCGGGGAGACGGCCGTGATCGTCGGCCTGGGCATCCTCGGGCAGATTGGCGCGCAGATCGCGAGCGCCGCCGCTTATCGGGTCGTCGCGCTGGATCTTCTTGCGGCCAGGTGCGAACTGCTAAGGACGATACTTCCGGATGCGGCCGTGTACGACCGGGCGGAGGAAGTGCAGCCGGCCCTGAGCCATATTGCAGGAAACGGGGCGGATAGCGTGCTTCTGTTCGGCGGCGGCAAAGGAGACGGTCTGATCGACTGCGGAATCGGCTGGCTGCGCGACCGGGGCAATATCGTGATCGTGGGCGTGCCGGACACGACGTTTACGCGCAACGCTTTGTTCCATAAGGAAGCGCAAATCCGGATCTGCCGCGCCGGCGGTCCCGGAAGGTACGATGCGAGGTACGAGCAGGAAGGCTTTGATTATCCGGACGGATATGTCAGATGGACAGAGGGCAGAAATGTGGCTGAATTCGTCCGACTATTGGCAGGAAGAAAGCTTTCTTTAAAGCCGCTGATCCGGCATCGCTTCGATTTTCAGGATATCGATCAGGCGTACCGGTTATGCAAGGAAGCGCCGGAACAGACGATGGGCGTACTGATTCGGTATTAGAGGCGCGCTTCTTCCTGTACTACATGTTCCCGAAAGGAGCCTGAGGGATGAACAAGCTAGTGAAGGCGGGTATTATTGGCTGCTTGGTGACGACATTCGCAGGCGGGTATGAGGTACACGGACCGGAACGGACGGTGCATGCGGAGGAGGCGGCCGTTCCGGCCCCGATCCCGTATTATACCGACAAATGGACGATCGTTCCCAAGTGGAGCGCCTCTCCCGCGATAGACGGCATCCTGGACGAGACGCTGTGGAACCAGTCTTCCGTGCTGGACGGTTTCGCAACCGCTTATTACGAGTATCCGCTTCCGCATCAAGTCGAGTACAAGGCAGCCTACGACGAAGACTACTTGTACATCGGCGGAATCATGGACAACGCCGAATCGGACACGCTGGCGGATATCGAGATTGTGATTAGTCCGCAGATGGAAGGCGACACCCATTATGTCGCCCGTCTGACGGTAGACCCGAATGACCATTCGGTCACAGACACGACGTGGAGTCCTAAACGCAGCGATCATACGGTCAATCCCGGACGCACGATGTTAAGCAGTGTGAGCTACAAGATTGCCCCTGCCGAGGGCGGCGTTACGGTAGAGGCAGCCATCCCGCTTGCCGCTATCGTTCCCGGCGGTGTAGCTTCCGGCGACGAATGGCGGATCAACATCATTCATGTTCACCGTTCGCTGACCCGGCCGCTTACCGCTTGGGTGCCGATCCGCCATTCCGATCATTGGGACCGTTTCGGCGGCGGCGGGCGGCTGTATGCCGGGGTCGTCAATCAAGGCCGGATGGGCAGTCTGTTTTTTGGACAATTTCCAGGCTCACAAGCGTCGGGAGCGAGTGCCGCCGTACCGTGGATGCTGGAACAGGCCGAGCTTACTTACATCGGTTTTACCGGGAAAAGGCTCCGATTCAAGCTTCCTGGCCCTATTTTGAACAAGGACAAGTTTCAGTTGATGTGGAAAGGGCCGGATAGCGGCTGGCAGCAATTGGAGGAATTCGATCTGACGAAGTCGGGTGGAGTTTACGAACTCGACTTTGAGCATCCCGCTCCGCTAAAGGACGGGGCTTACCAGCTGCGTCTTGTCGTATCGCCATCGGCTCAGGCGCAGCCTAGGGCGGCGAGTCTGCTATTCGACCGCGAGAGCATGATCGCTTCGGGCTTGTCGATCGCGCCACGGATGCAAGGTTCCGATGAACCGCCGGTCGCAGTCGTTCCGTCCGCTCCGTCCGCTAGAGTGCGGCAAGCGTTATCGCTTATTCCGGAACAGCCGGGATACCGCTATGTCGGCTTGCCGGAAATGCCGGAGCTTTATCCCGACAATCTGTACACGTTGTCGGCTGACGGTCAGAGCCTGATCGCATCGAGGACGGGCACGGTGTATCCGAACGCTTCGTTTGCAGAAAACAAAGAGTATGTGACGACCAACGGCAAGGGCGAGACGGTACGTATTCCGTATTACGAAGATGGCGATGGCAAGATGTACTTCATTACTGGACATCTGTGGTATTTGCAGAAAAACAAGGCGCTTAGCGAAACGAAAGCGATCGCTCAGACCGATCCGCTTGGAGCGGCGCGATTGTTATACCGTTTCGCCCAAGCTTACGAAGGCTACAATCCGACGATCGATCAGGCGTGGAATTACCACTCGATCAGCCGCCCCGCGGGCCCACCGTATTCGTATTGGGGCGGGATGTGGTACCGCTGGTACGGCTCCGATCTGTTGTACTTGACGTCGCTTTTCCAGGCTTATTCGCTGGTCAAGAAAACCGATGCGTTCGAAGTGCTCAGCGCCGAGGCCGGCGAAGACGTGGAAGCCAAGCTGCTCCGCGATATGTTCGGTCCGTCCTTGGACTATGTACTTAGCTATACCGTACATCTCGGCAATTTGTCCTATACGAACTGGAACGGGATGATCGAGGCGGGCAAAGCGCTGAACGAGCCGGACTACATTCACTTTGTCGTAGCGCAGATGGAAGAGTTCATGTCGACTTTGTTTTTGTCCGACGGTTTCTGGCAAGAGGTGTCGTTGTCTTATCATATGGAATTGGTAAGCGGCATCAAGCAGGCGGCCGACAAACTGAAGGGCTGGACCGACCCGGTTGGCTACGTCTCTCCCCGTACGGGAAAACGACTGGTAAACCTGGATATGGCCAGGGATTTCCCGATTATCGGCAAAGCGCTGGAGTACCAGAAGCGGCTCGTTTATCCGGACGGCCATTATTATCCGATTCAGGATACTTGGGCGTATACGAAAGTTTCGGCACCCGGGGATACCGGCTCCACACTGCTGCCGGCAGCGGGGATCGGCCGGCTGTCCGGCGGCCAGGGACTCGATCAGACCCAGCTGTATATGAGCTTCCAGCCGAAATATCCGACTCATATCCATTACGATCCGTTGAACCTGGGGCTGTACGCATCGCGTCAGGAACTGCTGCCCGACTTGGGCTATACGTTCAATACGTTTTACCGCTGGTATACGTTGTCCACGATGGCTCATAACACCGTTGTCGTTAACAGCCGTAATGCGGTCGTAAGCGGAGATGCGGTCCACGGCGGCAATGTGGAAGCGTTCGTTCCGCAAGAGAACGGGTTCCAGGCGATGCGCGCTTCCTATGAGAGCGCCTATCCGGTAACCGAGGAGTACAGGCGGGAGCCGTGGTTTGTACCGTTTGCGGATGGAGACGGCCAGCAAGGTTACGTGCTCGACCTGTTCCGCGTATCGGGAGGGAACCGGCACGAATATACGCTGCAGGGCGACGCGAATCGCGATGCCTACTTTGACACCGGAATGACGCTGGACGATTACGGGCCTTACTTGCTGCCGCCCGGCACGACAGTGGTGCCCCCGGTCAGCAACAGTGACAGCGGCAGTGCGGAGGGGCATTACCCCGGATACATCTATGTGCGCGATGTGAAGCAGGCGGTGCTGCCTCACGACCGGTACGAGCTGACGCTAGTTACCGCCAAAGACGGCTCGCCCGGATCGAAGTTGAATATAACCGGACTGCTGGAGCCGGGAGTAAACGAGCTGTACTTGGGGCGCTCGCCGTCGCTGAAGTCGGCCAGGCTGGAAGGCCGGAATATGGACAATAACGACGAGGCGGTCAAGTATACGCTGCCGAAGCTGGTGTTGCGCCGCGACGGTACGAATTTGAAAAGCACGTTCATCACGCTGCTCGAGCCCTATGACGGCAAGGCGACGCCGCGAATCGAGGCGATCGACAGGCTTCAGCCGGAACAGGCTCCGGAAGGAGCGGTCGCCGTTAAAGTCGCTTACGGCGGCACGACGGATTTGCTGCTGAGCAATCCGAACTATGCCGTACATCAGATGCCCTTAGTCGTCGGTGACGTGACCCTGTCCGGAGAAATGGGACTGATCCGGCTTGTCGACGGGCAAGTGCGGGAGATGAAGCTGACGGGCGGTACGCTGCTGAAAAAAGGTGACAGGGAGTTGACCGGGGCGGGAACGGCTGCGGGGACCGTCGTCGGGACGCTTCGGCTGTCGGGCGGAGACGACTATGACGGAATCCTGACGACCGCGAGCGTACCTGCATCGGCGGCAGGCCGCTACGTCATCGTCGCACACCCCGACGGAAGCAAGCGCGGGTTCCTGGTACGCGAGGTCCGTCCGCACGGAAACCGGACGCTGCTTGTATTCGATCGGGAAGATCCGGGCTTCGTCGTGCGCGAAGACGGAAGCTCGGCGCAAACTTCGTTTCCGATGAAGCAGTGGACCGGACTCCATACGTTCTCCATAAGCAATGTCGAACGGGCCGAATGGCCTGTAGGCGATCCGCCCGCAGTATCACGCGCCGGGACTGTGATCGGGGCGGTTTACGACCCGTTTGGTCAGCTTGTACATGGAGCGAAGGTCAACCTGACCGGAAATCAGGCGATATCCTTCAACACGGGTGCCGACGGCACTTACTCGCTTTCCGGCGTGCCGGAAGGATGGCAGCGGGTTACGGCGACCAGTCCGGGTCATGTTCTTACGGTTTCCGATGCGGTCTATGTCGCCGCCGGACAAACGATAGCGATACCGCTTTCCTTTACAAAGTTATTGCCGCCAACCGTGACCCAGGTCACCTATGTCGGAACGCTCGCAGGCAGCCAAGTGACGGCAACAAGCTCGGCTTCGGGTTATGTGTATCTTGTACCTTCGGCGACTGAGCCGACTCCATCCGCTTTGGAAGCGGCTGCGGTTACGGTGGGCGGAGCGGTATACGGAACACGATCGGCGGCAGCCGCCGGCGTGCCCGTTTATTTGGAAACGACAGGGATGCAAGAGGGCTTGTATACGATCTATGCGGTAAACGGACAACAACAAGTATCGGCAGGCGTTCCTCTCATTCTGATGTCGGGTTATCTCCCCACTGTGGAAGATGCACACCCGTTGGCGCAATATTCGGGCGTGTGGACGACATTGGAGTCAGCGTTAATGTCCGGCGGCAGCTCCAGACAGACCCGAATCGCCGGCGGTTCCGTCGACATACCGTTTTACGGCACGCGAGCGAAGGTGCTCAGTCTGGTCGGCGGTTCCCGCGGCAAAGCGGATGTGTACGTGGACGGCCTGTACCGGGGGAACATCGATACGTACAGTCCGAACGTCAAATACCGGCACGAAATATTCGATACCGGTCCTTTGACCGAAGGCATACACGTCATTCGCATCGTGGCTACCGGCGAGAAACGTCCCGAATCGACGAACACGTTCGTTAATTTCGATTCGCTTCAGGTGATGGGCTCCGCTGCTATAGGAGCCGACTAACGGCTCTTTATAAGGAAGAAACCAGATCAGTATTGCGATTCCGGTTATTCTATAACGCCCTAAATCGCATATAGTGGGTGATGGGAAGCGGGCCGAATGGAAGCTTCACGGCCCGCCCCATAACTGAAATGAAGGAGTGGATCGGTCTGAGAAGGAAAGGTTTGCGGTATGCGGCGGTTTGGCTGCTCGTCATTGGAATGGTGGCTGGGCTGTCGGGTCAAGCGATGGCATGGGGAGGAACGTACATATACGCGCCGACCGGCACGATCTCGTCACCGGGCATGTACAGCGGCAGTATGCATTGGGTTCAAGACGCCGCGACCTCGCACTTTGTCGTGACGGTACTCGATACGTCCACCAGTACGGTCATTTACTCGACTCCGTTTATCGCCCAGAGCGCGCCGGTCGGTGCTACGCTTGGCAGCTACTCGATTCCGGCGGAAGACTTGTGGACCATCCCGACCGGCATTACATACGAGCTGTCGGTCTCCACGTGGAGCGGGCATCCTCTAATCGGGATGACGCTGATCGGCTTGGACAAAACAAGCGTCGTTTTTTAATGCGGGCCCGGACCTGGCCTTTTCAGAACAGAACGATACACAAAGAAGATTCGAACGGGTACCTGAACGGGATTTTATCGTTGGGTGGATGCCTGTGCGGACGCCGAACACTTTAAGAAAACGCCCTGTACGGGGCGTTTTCTTCTTAAGTATCCAGAATATTCAGGTTTTCCATCATACTAAAGCAGACAAGGGGCCCCTTCCTTTTCAAGTCGGCAAGTGCCGCAAGTCGTTCATCACGGGTGGCCGTGTGGACCTTCTTCTGCCTTTCTTCAGAGGAGACCGAATATGAGCGGTTTGTTTGTATCTGTAATTTTGTCCAAAACCCGCACAAATATGAGGGTAACGAGCTTCAGCTAAAAGTCGAGTCGTTACCCCAAAACCTGATCAGCGAGCAGCTGGAGCAGGGGTACGCATTTCCTCCCAAGCACCAACGTAGGGGGTTGCAAGCCTAGGACCGTCCCCGGATGTACGAAATGATCTCTTAAGTAGACCGTGTTACGAATCGACATAAAGGATTTGCCGGACGGTTATTCATAAATCTATCGGCTGTGTATGTGAAGCGATAACATCCCAGAGGAGGGCAGAAGTTTATTTCCGGCACGGAAGAAATCATATTGCTTCCCGTTTGAACGTGGTGTATGATGTTGCTATACATTATATATAATACATAAAATAGTGTTTGAGCTATGATCTCATCTTCCGAATTGATCCGGGAAAGGAGAGCGAAGTTTCCATCTACTATCCGCGAGCGGGGGCGAATCCATGTTGCCGATTGTGACCAAAGACCAGATTGTTTCCGCATTCCGAGAACTGGGGGCGCGTCCCGCCGACATGCTGCTCATTCACTCTTCCCTGAAAAGCTTCGGACGTGTCGAGGGCGGTCCGTTAACCGTGATCGACGCGGCCAAAGAAACGGTGACCGCAGACGGAACCGTCGTATTCCCGACACTGGTACAGCGGGATTTTCAGAACGCTTACCTGAACTGGGACGTGAATCGTTCACCCTCCGACGTCGGTCTCCTTACCGAGACGTTCCGTCTGCTTCCGGACAGCATCCGCAGCGATCAGGCTACCCATTCGGTAGCGGCCTGGGGCAGCCGGGCACCGGAGATCACGTCCGAGCATACGGCGTACGGTCCTCGAATGGGCGTATTTGGAGACTATTGCTTCTCCTATTCGTCACCCTGGCAGAAGATGTATCTGAGTAAAGCGCTTATTGTATTTATCGGCATCAGCATGGTGTACAACACCTTCAAGCATTTCGCAGAGTATGTGCTGATGGAGCACTACTACGGCGGCATCCCGGACCCCGCTTTAAAGTGTGCCGCCATGTCCGCGGTCGCGCGGCATAACGTGCCGGGCGTATGGCCGTTTCACGATGCCGCCAAAACGCAGCAAGCGCTGGATGAACTCGGTCTCATAGCCCGTACAACATGCGGAAACTCGGAAATGATGGCCATTCGGGCGGATCAGTACGTGGACCACGTATTGCGTCTGTTCCAGGATAACCCGGCCGCCTGGTTCGATGCCGATACAACGGCGTGGGTCCGGACTTGCACCCGTGAAAGTTCCAATACTCGATAAAGAGGAGCGAAAACGATGTTTATCGATATCCATGCGCACGCGTACCGGAAGCCGGTGCCGTTCGTCGTACAATTTTGCACCGCGGAACAGCTGCTTGAACGTTACGACGAGCTGGGAATCGAGAAGGGCGTGCTGCTACCGATCGTCAGCCCGGAGATTTACATTCCGCAGGCGAACGAGGACATTCTCGATATGGCCGAGAAATACCCGGACCGGTTTATTCCTTACTGCAATGTCGATCCGCGTGCGCTGACCAATTCGGCGGAGGCGCCGCTAGACCGTATCCTGTCCTACTATAAGGACCGGGGATGCAAAGGCGTCGGCGAGATTATGCTGAACGTACCGCTGATGAATCCGCTTGTGCAAAATTTGTTTCGTCACGCGGAGCGTGTCGGTCTTCCTGTCGTCTTCGACGGCTCCGATCAGGTCGGCGGCTCGTTCGGCTTGTACGACGATCCGGGCTTGCCGCAGCTGGAGCATACGCTGCAGCGGTTCCCGAATCTGATTATGTTCGGTCACGGGCCATTGTTCTGGGCCGAGATCGGACGTCTGGAGACGCCCGGGGAGCGGGCGATCATTTTTGACCTGAAGGGCGGCCAGGTCGGGCGTCTTCCCGAAGGGCCGATCAAGGAAGAAGGAGTCGTGCCGAAGCTGTTCCGCAGGTATCCGAATTTGTACGGCGATTTATCGGACTACACCGCCTGCAATGCGATATCCCGCGATCCGGAGTACGGTCCGAAGTTTTTGACCGAGTTTCAGGACCGGTTGTTTTTCGGTACGGATATATGCTTTCCGACGATGCCGGTTCAGCTCGTGGATGTGCTGATCAACTGGCGGGATACGAAAAAAATCAGCGAAACGGTGTTTAATAAAATCGCCCGCGAAAATGCGGTCAAATTTTTCGGGTTGTCCTGAGTTCATCCCTATGCAAAGTCAGGTAGACAGATCGAGCCGCTTCCGGTGAACTCCGGTTGCTTGTTGAAGCGAAACGGCCCGGAAGCGCCATACCTGAACCTTCGTGGGAAGAGAAGCCGCTTCCACGGCATGTCGATGATGCAGCGCAGGAGGAGTGTTCCAGAGCCGAATATTCCTCCGGCAAGGTCCGACAGTGAGCGTACGAGTGATGCAAAACTCTTGCAACTTAATAGGGGATCATTAGACACGACTAAGAGGTCATACCATATTACTAATTGAGTAAATGAAACGTATTGGATTCAAAGAGATGAGCATACGGACGGAAACAGTCTCAACACACCGATCCGGCAATACGATAACAATCCGGCCGATCCGTTATGTAAAGGGCGGAGAGCAAGACCCGTACGAGATTCTAATATAGTTCTGCGGATACGATTGTGGAGGAGCGTGGTTCTTTCGGCTCTTTTTTTGTTTGGTATTTTGTTCGGCAGGAGCCGCGGCAGGATTGTATATTCGTTTCGCGAATTCAAATAAGCAAACATAACAAGGGGGAATCGGTGTTGAAACGGGATGCCCGCTCCTATTTGTACCGGGTGGCCATCGTGCTCGTCGTGGTGTCCGTCATACCCGCTCTTCTTTCAAGCGCTTACAATACGAACTTGATTATGAAGCAAACCGTCCAATTGGTCGATTCGAAAAACGAGACCGAGCTGATCCGCACTGGAACGCTGATGGAACGGACGCTGCAGCAAATTATAGACTTCGCGAGCGCAACGGCAGCCGATACGCGATTCGCCAACTTGCAGACGGCGACGGATCAGTGGAAAGCATGGTCCGAGCTCAACAAGCTTCTGTACGCCAATGCATTTATTGTGGAATACATGCTGTATAACGGCCGCGACCAGTCGCTGCTCATATCGAACTACGGGATCGATCGTAATCCTGAGCGGAGCAGCGTCCCCTGGATCGTCTCGCAAGCTCCCGAGCTCCCTTTGTACCAGTTCGAGCTCAAGAACGGACATTCCCGGCAAGGCAGGCCATTCGTATCCATCGTCCAGAAACTCCCCGGACAGCAAAGAGATCCGAACTACTTTATATTCAATGTAGACTTGGATAAAATATACAATTCCTTCTTGAGTGAGCTGAATGTCAATACGGAGCTGAACAACTACTACTTGACCGATGCGGGCGGAACGATCATGTACCACCGGGATAAGGAACATATAGGTAAACCGATGTCAGGTATGAATCGTGACGACTCGAATATCCGGATCAATCGGCATAAGCTCGGCGCCTTCAATTGGGAATTAGTCGGTGAAGTCCATACAGAGCTGCTGTACAAGGACGTTACCGTCCTCAAAAACAAAGTGTTAACCGTCGTCTTCGCGATCATCGCCCTCGTGGCCTTGTTCATCGTGATCGGTGCGCGGGAGTTGTATAAGCCGTTCCGCAGCATCGTCTCCCGGGTCGCGGAGAGCGAAGAGCTGCTCAGAAAATCGCAGCTGCGCCGCCTGATTCTAGGGGAGACTGCCCTGAATCCTCATACGGAGAGGCTGATACGCGATCTGTCGTCCCGCCTCGTCGTTGCTCTTATTACTCCAACACCGCAAGAAGACGGCGAGAAGTCCGCGGATGCAACGGCGACGCTTATGCAAAGTCTGGAAAACCGCTTGACCGCATCGTTCCGGGCCGAACTGTTCCGGGAACCGAACGGGGACGGCTTAGCGCTGATTCAATTGGAGCACGGGGATGCGAACCGGTTCGTAACCGAGCTGCTGCTCGTCCTCGACGCCAAGCAGTTGGAGTCGACCGTGATCAGCATCGGCGGCATCCACTCCCTGGACAATATTCATAAATCTTATATCGAAGCGATGTATGCCTATAATATCGGCCGGATCTATACGACGGACAGCCGGTTGTACTGCTACAACAAGCTGCCGATGGACTACGAGGCTCCATTAAAAGCTCCTGCCATCGAGGAGCTGGAGCTGGCGATCCGGCAGCAGAACGAGCGGAGTTTCGCGGAGACGCTGAACGTCCTGTTCTCCGAACAGTTGACCGTCGTAGAGTATAATCTCAACTTTTATCAAGTCGTCTCGCTGCTGCTCCGTCTGTTCGGCCAGAACAGTCTCTCGTTTCTGAACGAGCTGAACCGGCTGATTACGGATAAAGGCATTATGAACGTTACCGCCGCCAAGCAGTTCGTCTTCGCCAAATTCCACAGTTACCGCGATTATGCCGAGGAGACGAAAGATTATGCCGGCAAAATCCGGGATTATGTCGCCAACCACTATACAGTTAATTTCTCGCTGGACGAGATGGCGGAACATCTCGGCATTACGAAGCAGCATCTGATTACCGTTTGCAAGAAGAGATACAACCGGACCCCGGTCGAATATTTGAACGAATACCGCATCGAGGAAGCGAAGCGGTGCTGTCCGACACCCGGACGAAAATCGCCGACATCGGCACCCGTTCCGGCTTTAACAGCAACAGCTACTTCGCCAAAGTGTTCAAGCAGTACACCGGTATTACGGCTTCCGAATACCGGGAGCTCCTATTCAACCGCAAGCGGGAGCAGGAGCCGCAAGCCGCCGACAACTAGCCCGATGGAGTATCATACCCGCCGACCGCCTAGCTGTCGGCTTTTTTATGTTTGGGGCAGGAATTTCGATACGCAGGGGCTTGCTCACCAGAGGACCGACCGGGAACCGGACGGTTTTACGTTGTGTGACAATATTCAACTCGTTGTAACAGGCCTCGGCGACGGTACAATTCAACGATATTAATATTTTGTGATTGAACGGCTGGCGCTCTTTGGAGTAGGTTGAGGATATTCCGGCGCCCGGGGCTGGGATCGAAGAGAATAATGGAAATAGGGAGGTTTTTTCATGAGGGGACGGTTAAAAACGGTACCTTTCTCGCTGCTCGCTATTGCACTGCTTGCCGGCTGCGGCAGCGGCGGGGCAACAGGCGGAGACAAGACCGAGAGCGGCAATGGGGACAAGGGTAAAGCGGAGGAAGGAAAAAACAAGGAGCCCGTCGAAGTTGTATTTTATGCCCAAAACGGCATGACGCCGGCCGATTTCGACAATCGGTACGGCAACAGCCTGAGAAAGAAATTTCCCCAGTATACGATCAAGTATATCCAAAACACGGGAAAAGGGATGGACGTCGCCAGCATGCTCGCCGCCGGTACGCACTACGATGTTTATTTCGCCAATGTCGGTTACTTCGAGGACGAATTCATCTCTTACAATTTGCAATTCGACATGTCCGATCTGATCAAGCAGCACAAGGTCGATCTCAACCGGTACGACCCGTCGGTCATTAGCGGCGTCAGAGCTTCAAGCTACGGCATATATGCGCTTCCCGTCGTAACCGATTCGATAGGAATCATGTACAACAAAGATATTCTCGATAAGTTCAGCGTCCCTTATCCGAAAGACGGCATAACCTGGGGGGAACTCTACGATCTGTCTCGCAAGTTGACAAGAACCGAGGGGGAGATAAGCTATATCGGCTATGCGCCGTTTGTTAATTACATGTTATATATGAATCCGCTTTCTATTCCGCTTGTCGATGAAAAAACGGGCACGCCCACCATCAACCGGGACGAACGATGGAAGAAATTTTACCAGACCTTGCTCATCGCCCCGACCGAAGTGCCCGGCGTTCAGGATTACTTGAAGAAGCACGACGTGCTGAACGGTTTTTTCATCGATCAACAGGTTGCGATGCTCGGCGGCATTACCGCTTTTGCGGCCAACAGCCGCGGCGACCAATTGAGCAAATTCAACTGGGACTGGGTAGCGATGCCTCCGTTCCAGGATTTGCCGGGCGTAGGGGGTCAGCCCTATACCCAATATTTCGGCATTACGCGGATGGCGAAAACCAAAAATACGGCGGATGCCGCAATGGAAATGCTGAAGCATCTCAGTTCGGACGAGTTCCAGACGGAAATCGCTAGAAAGGGTTTTATGCCGGTCCTGAAAAATATGGACGTCAGGAAAGAATTCGGACAGGATACGAAGTATAAGGATAAAAATTGGGGCTCCTATTTCTATAATAAACTGGCCGAGGTCCCGTATAAGAGCGTGTACGAAATCCCGATCTCGAATCTGTATGTGGCTAATATGAATCAGGTTATGAAAGGCGAGATCGATTTGAATACCGCTTTGCGGCTGTCGGAAGAAACCGCGGCGAAGAAGCTTCAGGAGCTTAAAGCCAAGTAGACACAACCGCTTGCCGCCTGATGGTCGCGGCGTCTTACGGAGCAGAGGAGGCTTGAAACGATGAGATTGCGCCTATGGATCAGATCCGCGCTTGCCGCTATGCTCCCGGTTCTCGCCATCGCTGCGTCCGCCTGCGATTCGCCCGTTCCGGAGCGGGACGGATCGAACGAAGGCCAACCGCACAATCCGGGCACCCCAATCGTCGGGCTGAACTGCAATCCGTCCTTCGACCGGAAAACGGCCGAGGAGAGACGGGTTCACGACTTGATTCTGGAAAAAACAGGCGCCGATGTCCGGATCGTCTTCTCGGATGGAGGGGCCGGCGGACCGTGCAAGTCGAAGCGGAATAGGATGCTCTCCTCCGGCGAGCAGTTGGATTTCGCCGAATTGTCTATATCCGAAGCGGTGCAGGCGTTTAACGAAGGCCTCATTTTACCCCTGAACAGTTTGCTGGACAAATATGGTCCGAATTTGAAAAAAAACGTTGTCCCTGAAGCGTTCGAGAGAGCGACCTACGAAGGGAACATACTCGGCATCCCGATCGAGAACGGGCTCCTTACGCTTTATGCGCTGCAAATCAGGGCTGACTGGCTCGCAAAGCTGCAGCTTCCAGTCCCGAACACAATAGACGAATACGAGCGTGTGTTACAAGCGTTCAAGGAACGCGATCCGGACGGGAACGGAATGCCCGACACAGTTCCTCTGGCCGTCGCTTCGGGCGGTGCGCTTGGCATGCTGGAAAGCGTATTCGGTCCGAGCTTCCTTCCGCAGGCGAATGGCTGGTGGCAGGACGCCGACGGCAGACTAATGCCCCCGGAGCTTCACCCCGGCTACAAAGCGTTGTTGGCCCGGCTAGTCGACTGGAACAAGAAAGGATACTTGTGGTCGGATATGCTCTTGTCGTCGGCAGCCAAGCAGCAGGAGCTGATCGCCGGCAACAAGGCGGGCTCGGTAGCTGCCACGTTTTCGGGGACGATCGTCAACGCAGGCGAGATACTCAGGAAGTCCGTCCCGGACTACAGTTACCTCCCCGTCGTGTTGGAGGGCCCATATGGCATCAATCGGTTGCCTGCCGCTCCTATCGCTCATTCGGTGTGGGTCATTTTCAAGAAAAACGCCGATCCTGAAACTGTTATGAAATATTTCGACTACCAGGGAACTTACGAAGGGAATATGCTGACCTACTTCGGCATCGAGGGCGACAATTACACGACAGCGCCGGGAGGCATGGTCGAATTTATCGCGGAGGACAAAACCGACCTGGCCAAAGCGAACTATTACGCCAAATACAAAACGGTATTCATCAACTGGCCGGGTAAGCCGGTATGGCCGGTCAACGCCTGGGTTTCCGGGGAGTACAACCTGAAGAGGGAGCAGATGAACCGGCTGCCAAGGTTCGAGCCTATCGACTCCGGTGTGTTTTTCGACACGACCCAATGGGAGTCGTTCCCGAAGCTGAACGACCTGAACGCTTATCTGAGCGAGCAGAAGGTCAGAGTGTACAACGGCGAAATTCCCGTCGACAGCTGGGACGGTATCGTGGGTCGCTGGCTCGACATGGGCGGCCGGCAGTTGATCGACGATCGCAACAAGCAGTACGCGGCTGAAGCCGTCCGGCAGAGCATCCGGTGAGAAGTCGCCATGACCGGAAAAGGCTACAGCTGCAAGGCGGAGATAAGAGGTATGACCATCTTATAGGGTAAAACATGATAAGGAGCGGCCATGAACAAATATCGAGCAGCCGTAATCGGACTGGGCTTTATTGGACTGAAGTCGGACATCCCGCGGAAACATTTGCCGCAAAGCCATGCGCTGGCTTACCGGATGAACCCCGATATAGAATTGTCAGCCGCCGTGGGCGTTCGGCAAGAGCAAGGCGATCAGCTTGCCCTTGTAGCTCCGGATACGAAATATTACATGGATTTGGGAGCGATGCTGGACGAACAGCGGCTTGATGTGATCAGCATCTGCACCCCGGAGCACGTTCGTTTCGAGCTGCTTCAGACCGTGATGTCCCGGTCGGCTGCACCCGTACTGTTTTTGGAAAAACCGGTCGCGACCAGCGTTGCGGAAGCAGAGGAGATTGCTGCGCTCGCGAAGCGCCACCGGCGAACCGTAATAGTTAATCTGTCGCGAAGATGGAGCGACGGGGCGCGCCAAATTCGGCAAGCCGTGCAATCCGAAGAGTTCGGCAAGCTGACCAACCTGCATCTGCGGTATACGAGAGGCGTGCACAACATCGGCTCCCATCTATTTGATCTTGTTCGGTATGCAGCCGGAGAGATCGATCGCGTTCAGGTCGTCAGGCAAGTCCCGACGAACATGGACAATAGGGGCGATCCGACGTTTTCCTTTCTCTTTTCGCTCACGAACGGCGTTCCCGGGTATGCAGAGGCATTCGACGACCGGAATTTTCTCATGTTCGAGATGGATCTGTTTTTTGAAAAGGGCAAGATCGAGCTGCTTCGGACAGGCGATGAAATCCGCTTTTATTCCGCAGCCGGGCATGCCTCGATTCAAGGATACCATCTGACGCTGAAGCGGGAGGAGCGTAACTTACTTGCCCACACGAGCAATATGCAAAAAGCGGTAGAACATATCGTCGACATTTTGCGAACCGGCGCCGAACCGGTCAGTACGCTGGAGGATGGCATCTACCCGCTGTATGTAGCGGATGCCTTGATTCGGTCACATCGGAACCACGGATCCGTACAGGCTGTAAGAGGAACGTGAAGCCGGATCGACTTGCAGGACCATTCAAATGGATGGGAGAGATATGCAAATGTCAGAAGTAATAAAGATCGGCAATCGCCGAGAACTGTTTTGGGACTTGGAAGCACGTAGAAGAGAGAGCCCCAGGTAGAAAATGAGGGCGCCGGTGAGGGGCCTGGTTAAACTTGAACGTGGAGGATGGAGGAAAAAGGATATGGAATCCGGCGTAGGATCGATGCGGAAGGCAGAGTTTCAGCAGTTATCCAAGCTGATGCTGGGCACGGCGCAGCTCGGCATTTCCGGCTACGGCATCGCCAACCGGACGGAGAACGTTGAAGCCGACGCACTGCTGGACCGATGTGTGGAGCTCGGAATCAACTGCTTCGACACGGCTTTGGAATACGGCGATGCCGAGCTCAAGCTGGGACGTTATTTCGAAGGGAAGCCTGCGCCGTTTCTCGTGTCGAAGGTAAAAGCCGATCTGGAGCTGGACCGGGCCGGGTTGGAGAAGCAGTTGACAGAGCGTGTCGAAACGATACTGGAACGGCTTCGGGTGAAGACACTTCCGGCGCTGATGATTCACGATCCGATTCTGCTGCAAATTTACGGAAGCGCGGTAACCGAGATTTTAACAACACTGCGCCGGGATCAGTTGATCGAGAGGGCCGGGGTGTCGTTCGGAGCGAATTCGGACGTACAATTTGCGTACTGCGGGCAGTTGCTGCGGGAAGACATCTATGAGGTGATCCAGCTGCCGCTCCATCTATGGGACCGGCGGGCCGTCGAGTGCGGGGCTTTATCCCGGTTTCGTGCAGACGGCAAGTGGGTAGTTGCCCGCAGCGTGTTTCTGCAAGGTTTGTTTTTTCGTCAGGCTGACGACTTGCCGGAACCGCTTCGATCGATGGCTCGGGGGGCGCTTGGGCAATTGGTTGAGATCGCGGAGGAGGAAGGGATATCGATCGCCGAGCTGGCGATGCGTTACGTTCGCGATACGGACGGCGTGAACGGAATTGTCGTCGGCGCAGAGCGTCCGGAGCAGTTGGATGACAACGTCAGGCTGATTTCCGGGAAGCCGTTGTCGGAACGAACGAGGAACAAGATCGAGAGCGAATTCCGCGATTTGCCGGAGATGCTAATAACGCCGGGGCTGTGGAACAAGTAACGCGTGATCTCGCTAGTCCAAGCGTTTAGAGGTACCCCAATGATTCGTTGTGCAGCCGCTTATACAGCGGCTTTTTTTAACACTTACGCGAGGTCATTCATCGAGGTTACGGCTTCGTTTAGAAGTTTTTCTTATTGGTAGGGTATTTCCTCGTGTTAGCGGTGAGCGGTCCAGCTTGGTTTACGATAGTGTGGCGGCCGTATGCTGGAAGGGAGCCTGTGGTGTGGATGGACCTCGGATCAAGCAGATTTTTGAACCACGATCCATCCGGGGCCGCCATAGCGGGGCGTCATCGGTCAGCCGGATTGGACTTGGAAGTGTGCGGTTGGAAGAACTGTTCGCACACAGCGGAAGTATGGTTTCCTCTATTTGTGAATTATACGCAGCTTTCGTACGAGAGCGGAAGTTTGGTTTCCTTTATTATGGATTTTTTAGCGGTGAGAAGCGATTCTATTGGAAATAACGGAACTGAATGTTCCGCTATTCACGGATATCCTGCTTCGAGCAGCAGATAACGGAAGTGAAACTTCCGAAAGAAGCTTCCGAGACCTATAGTGGCGTGTTGTCCATATAAATCCACCTCAAGGATTGTAGGATTCCGCAAAATCATTTACCATTAATGGAAAATGGTGAGTGGATGTGAAGCTTCGAATGTTTACATTTCGTTTATAGAGGATGTTGCATCACTAATAAAGGAGAGTGTAACGCGTGAGCGAAAATAAGATCGAGATGATCGTATTCCCAAATCCGATGCAGCACCCCGCATGGGTCCCACCACATAGCCCGGAATGGTACAGGAATCTGGATCAAGAACATGGAGAATACAAATATCCTTGGAAGTCAGAGTTTGATGAGCCGACCGCCGAGACGATCTTCACACAAAAAATAGTATCCTATTTGACGAGCGACTCCCGGATTCTTGATGTTGGCTGCGGGCATGGTGAATTTACATGTCAATTTGCGGCTCACGCCAAAACGGTTGTTGGAATCGATATTAGAGACAGCTTTATTGCGAAAGCGAACCAAATCAAGCCGGCGGATTCGGTCCATTTTATGACAGTTGATGTGAACAACGGTTTGCCGTTTCCTGACGATTCCTTCGATTTGGTCTATACCAAAAAAGGGCCGTGGTTGTTTCAAAGTGACGGGAACCGAGAAGGGAACCGGGTCATTAAACCGGGAGGAATTGCTCTGTTATTCCTTCATGGCGAAACGGATGGAGGACTTCGAGAGCTTTTTCCGGGGCTTTACACGCCCTTTACGCACAACCTTTACGATATGCAGCCTCTTGTCAGCACGCTCAAACTTAAAGAAAACCATTTGAATCTGATCGAGATTCAAATGATTGAAGAAACCGAATATTTGTCTACCCCTGAAGACGTTTTAATAAAGAAATGTTTCGGTCAAAATGCGAAGCTAAAGGAGTTCGTATGGCAGGAGTGCTTACCCGGTGTTGAGAAAATATTCAGAAAGAACGCAACAGCGAGAGGGTTAAAAGTAACAAACTACTATAGGATCGTTACGGCGAGGGTTGAACAATAAGAGCGGATCGGCGCAAAAGAAAAATTGCACACGACCCCGGGTTATCCTGAAGCGGGATGGAGTAACGGTTCTGGAATAGCACTGTTACTTAGAAATAGCAAATTGGGTCATAGGGCAGTTTGATTAAATCCATATTTCACCCCAAGCGAGCTTGCTTATTTTGATAAAATGGATGAAAACGTGCAAAAACCGGAAGAGGGTTACGCTATGACTCTGGAATCGTACTATGTTTTAGATAAAGAGATAGAGATCACGAAAGCAGATCCGAGAGAATTTGCCATCCATTACACCACGTATCGAGAAAACATATTTTTCAGGCAAAGCTGGGAGAGGCGGGTATCTATTTTCAGAGAGAACGCCCCTTGTTACTGGATTACCTTAAAGAAGCAGCGAATAGGCGGGGTATGCCTGGAACCCAATGCATTATCCTCACTGTTCATAGTGCCGCCATATGTAGATCTCTTTCGTGTTTTGATCCCCTTGAAGCGATTTTTGATTAGCTGTTCCGAACTGAACAAACCTATACAAGCGTACGGGATATTACCCTATCAAACCGAGCACTTTTTACGTTTAGGCTTCTGGCCGTCCGAGTGCAGACGCGTCATGATCAGGCCGACGGAGTTGATGGAGCAACCGGAGTGGGGGGAGAACTTGTTATTTCGACTCCCGGTGCGGAACAGATCGATCTAGTTGCCGAAATGTTATACGCATGCTACGCTAACGCTGACTGCATTGGATATCCGACAGAAAATTCGATAGAGCAACAAAAGTCGGCACTCGAGCATTACTTCAAAGCAAATCAGGCCGATCTGCTGAAAACAGCATCCACCCTTGTTACCGATAAGTCGAGTAACGAAATCGTTGCCGTCTGTTTGATTTCGATGTGGGAAGACCTTCCATTGGTGTACAACATTGCGGTAATCCCTCGTTATCGGAGCAGGCTACTCGCCACAATGATGCTGAAAAAGGCGCTTACGGTGCTGAAAGCGGAATTTGAGGTGCTTCGACTTTTCGTGACGGTAGGGAATTCTGCGGAGTCGTTGTACTATCGACTTGGTTTTTATCCGGGACCGGAGCAGACTACCTTTCAACTGCCTGTTAGAAACATGTGAATGATTTGTCCGCTAGAGATTATTATATGATTTGGCAATGACAGGTTTTGGAGGAGATTAACACGAAAACATATCCATTAACGCAAAGCGACCATGAGCTGATAGCATCGGCCCTGGAAGTATTAGCAAAAAACTTTGACGACGGAGTATACAACCATACGGTCGGTGGAGCGATCCGCTGTAAAAACGGCAACGTATAACTCGGCGTCAACTGTGATGGTATTCATGGCTCTTGTGCGGAATATATTGCGATCGGCGCCGCCATAACCGCGGGGGAGCGGGAGTTTGACACGATTGTGGCCGCCCACGACAAAGCCCTGAACGGCCTGCTCCCGCCATGCGGCAACTGCCGGCAGATGCTTTTCAATTATTGCCCGGACGTCAACGTTTGACCTGCGAAAAGGCTGTTCCATTTAGGAAGCTGCAATCTGACGGAGTGGAGGATTGTACAAAAAAAATAAAGATTTATTCATGGCAGTGCAATCGCTTCCTTTATTAAAATGAACGGAATAAGGAACCGCTCATTGGAGGAGACTGCATGAATAAATTGGCAAATATAGGCGTATTGCTTGATAACGAAGCCGCGCAAGCACGATGGGCCAAATCGGAAAACGTATTTGAAGGATTTGTTGTCGAAGTTTTGGAGCACGTGGGAATCCCCTTCCGCTTCCTACAATCGGCGGATGAGGTTGGTTCGTGCGATGTCGTTATTGTAGGGCTTGAACCTTTAGCTGCCGATTTATCCGCTCAGGAATCCCTGTGGAACTATTCGGAAAACGGCGGCTTGCTGATTTCGTTCGCCGGATTAAGCCGCTTCGCCGAACGATTGGGCTGCGAGATTGGTCCGACAACCGGTCCCGGCTACGCGTCGCTTCCGGATTACCTGGGAGACTCGCGACCGCTTCGTTATCTCGAATCCACGTCATGGGACGTAGTCCGAACTTCAGCTTCGGACACATCGTCCTTCGGCGTTCTTCGGTCATGTACTTCGTCGAAATGTAAAGGATTAGGCGCCGCGATGCAAAGTTTCCTTGTTGGCCGCGGTGCTCTCCATCGCTGGTCTGTAAATCTGCCTGCCACATGGGTAGGCTTGCAACAAGGGACAAAGCCGGTCACCCAGGACGGTTTCCCCGCTCCGGACGGAACGGCATCGATCGATGACCGCTTGTTAAAAGCTGATGACAGCTTCGAGTTGGATTGGGATATGGACCGGGTTAAAACGACGACGGGCGCCGCTTATTTCCCTCATCCTTATTCCGACCTTTGGAAAGAAGCCTTCATTAGTCATTTACTGCGGGAAACGGTAAAGCTGCAACTAACCTTGCCGTTCGTCGGATATTGGCCAAATGGAATCGAGCATGTAGCCATGATCTCTCATGATAGCGATCGAAACGTCGACGAGTCCGCCGTTACGACCCTTGACGTCTTGAAGGAGTGTAATGTGCGCAGTACCTGGTGCATGTTGGAGCCGGGCTACAGTGCTCCTATCTATGAAAGGTTGCTTGCGGAAGGTCATGAGCTGGCTCTCCATTATAACGCAATGGAAGATCAGAACGGCAAGTGGGACGAGCAGGAATTGGCGCGCCAGACCGATTGGCTGAAGCGGGCCGCTGGACTGGAGCATTGCATATCCAACAAGAATCATTACACCCGATTCGAAGGATGGGGCGAATTGTTCCGTTGGTGCGAGCGTCAAGGAATACAAGCCGATCAGACTCGAGGACCTAGCAAAAAGGGCAATGTTGGCTACTTGTTCGGAACGTGCCATCCTTACTTTCCGATTGCTTATTCAGACGAAAAAAATCGTTTCTACGATGTGCTGGAAATGGGTTTCTTAATCCAGGATCATCTGGATCATTCCTTGCTTGACGACGGCATTGTTCTTGCCTCGTTCCTTGAGGAAACAATGAAGGTGAAGGGGCTCGCTCATTTCTTATTCCACCCAGTTCATATACATAATCACTCCCATGTTAGAGAAACACTGCGTAAAGTGATACAAATGGCCAGCAACTACGGTTTCGTTTTTATGACGTGCGAGGAAATTAATCATTGGGAGCGAGCACGGCGCAGCATTCGTATTTTGGGAGTTAACGCTTCCGGGGATGCGGAGTTTGTAAGCGCATCTGCCGACAGTCAACTTCAGGAAGCTGTTATATGGATTCCAGTTGCAGACAATCAAAATCCGCTAACAGCCAGCACTGAGTACAGATTTGGCGTTGCCTGCAGGTAGCAGGTCATATTTTTTTAAATTTGCTTTCCAGCCGCAGCTTTGATTGTATGCGTATAAGGGACCGTTGATTCAGCCTCACTTTGCTGAATAAATCGGTCCCTTTCATTTTCCGGACGTTCTATATTTTTTTCATGACGGAGGAAGGAGGGGTTCCCGTAATTTTTTTGAATAACCGACTAAAATAATAAATATCTTTAAAGCCCAGCCGGTCGGCTACTTCGGTAATGTTGTATTCCCCACTTCGCAGTAAATCGATCGCTTTGCCAATCTTGATTCGGTTTTGGTATTGAATCGCCGTAAGACCTGTCGTTTTTTTGAATATCAGGCATAAATAGGATGAGCTGATACCAATTTCACGGCTCAACTCCTCAATTGAATAAAATGTCTCTTCGCTTGCTTCCATAAGTCCAATCAGCATTTCCACCATCCGCAGGTGAGACGTTTTGTGTTCCTGCGAATCGACAATTAATAAATGCAAAATGTCCATAATGCGACTGCGGCACCGAATCAAATAACCGGGTTGTTTTCCCGCCCAAGCCCGAAGAAGCTCTTGAAACACGAAAGCGATCCGGGTTTGATCCAGATTTTTGAATACATGATTTAATTGATCGAGTGCAGCTTTATCCGTCTCTCCCCCGAACTGAAGCTGGAACACAACAACGATATGTCTCCATTGATCCGATTCTTCCATGACTCTGCTGCGGGGCAAGTATCTTGGGAAAAACAATACGTGCCCTTTGGAGATGGTGTACTGCTGGTCGGAAATACTGTAGTTTGTCAATCCTTGAGTAGTCAGAGAGAGCACATATTCGTTCCTATTGACCGGAGCTGGAGTAGAATAGACTTCCACAGATTTTTTCGATTGCACTTCAACGACGTATTCCAGCTTAGTAACAGTAATGTCAAATTCGGACATAGCATGGAGCAGTTTCATAGTCCTATTCCTCCAAAAAGATTCTATCTTTTGAGTAGAAGATCGTACAAATAGAATATAGGATAATTCATGGAATGGCAGTCCATATCAACGCTATAATATCGGTGTCGCGACAAAACATCAACCTTAATATCCAATCAACCGGCTAAAATAATGAATGGCATGAGTTACACTTAGGAGGATTTATGACAATGAATGACACACCTGTCCTGATCGATACGGATGTTCATAACCAAATTGGCTCCTTGCTGCCATATTTGCCAAAAGCGTGGCATGATCGATATCGCGATGTAGGCCTGCCCTATGGCGCACAGTATTATTCGTCCATTGGTACAAACCGCAAGGATGCGGTTACGGACAAAGGGGGGGCTCCAGGTAGCGACCCACAGTTTCTAATCAGCGATCATATGGATCGTTACGGTATTGACTACGCCATTCTCACCGGATCCGGTGTTCTGGGCCTTTCACTGGATCCGGATCCGGACTATGGGAATGTACTGGCTGCTGCTTGCAACGACCGTATGGTCGACACGTGGTTGAATGTCAGCCCACGATTCAGGGGTTCCATCTTCGTAAACGCCTCTGATCCAGTGGCGGCTGCTGCAGAGATTCGACGACTCGCATCCAATCCGAGTATGGTTCAAGTGCTTATGGCAAGCGCTGCGCGCATGCCTTATGGACAACGTTTCTATCATCCGATCTACGACGCAGCGCAAGAGTGCGGCTTGCCCGTAGCGGTTCATCCCGGCACAGAGGGGAAAGGAATCTCGGGAGCACCAACACCATCAGGTTACCCTACCCGATATATGGAATGGCATAATATTTTGCCGACCAACTATATGACCCATGTAAACAGCCTCGTATGTGAAGGGGTATTTGAGAAATTTCCGAAACTGAAATTTGTTGCTATCGAAGGAGGGATTTCCTGGCTTCCGCACCTGATGTGGAGAATGGATAAAAACTATAAGGCTCTTCGCGAATCGACGCCGTGGCTGAAACGTTTTCCGTCTGAGTATATCAAGGACCACATCCGGCTGACAACGCAGCCAATCGAAGAACCGGACAATCCAGAGCATTTGTTACAAATTTTGCACATGATCGAGGCAGAGAAAACAGTCATGTTCTCATCAGACTATCCGCACTGGGATAATGACAATCCGAGAATGGCTCTTCCGCGGATGCCGAAAGAAATGAAGCAGCGTATTATGGCGGGAACCGCAGCAGAACTGTATGGGCTGCATACGAGACCCGAAAGGAAGAATGACCTTTCCGTTGACCTGGCCGAAAAAATCGCTAAGGAGTCGGAGCATTCACCCGAAAATGTTTGGGGAGAAGATGAATGAGCAGGCATTGGATTGGGAAAAAAGCCGATATACAGGAAATGAAAAAGAAGATCTTTAAAATCGAAGGAATAGAGTTCGGTTTGTACAACGTTCGGGGAAACTGGTATGCGTGGAGCAACTTTTGCCCTCATCAGGGGGCGGCTATATGCAAAGGTCCTGTTTGCGGGACACGACTTCCTTCACTTGTGTACGAGTACAACTATGGAATGGAAGATCAGATTTTGCGTTGCCCTTGGCACGGCTGGGAGTTCGATCTGACGAATGGACAATTATTGGTCGATTCAACGACGAAATTAAGGGGATATCCTGTGGAAATCGAAGATGAGGACTTGTTTGTCGTACTTCCTAAATAATGAAACGGATAATCGCTAGAGCAAAAAACGGTTTGCTAGGGGAGGGAGGGCGCATGCCCTCTAATTCCTTATCCGCTCAACAGCGATTTTCGATCCTTTATAAGGGAGGAATTGATTAATGAATTGGAATCGCTTACATTCAGAGTGTATTAGGGTACTTGCATTCACAATGGTACTGGCTGCCGCCCTTACGCCAACGTTTGTTGGAGCTCAGGACACAAGCACGGACCGATTTTTGAATGGGGATCAGAACGTGAATTTCGGAAGAGGCGTGTCCGATAATCCGAATGGCGGCTCGCTTGCCTGGGGCGAGAGCTACTATCTCGACAGCTACGTGACCATGTACGAAACTACCGGAGATTCAAAATGGCTTGACAAAATCGTTGACCACACCGACCGAATGATCGGCAACGCCACAGACCACGACGGTGACGGAGCTCTTGGCTGGAAAGATCACACAGCCGCCCACAACCAGCTTAAAAACGACACTTTTACGATCGAGGGGTCGATTGATTCCAGGGTTGAAATGGCCGTATACGGCTCATTCGAGCAGGATGCGGACAGCGATCATATACCGGACGGATGGACTGTGCAAGGGGCTGCAGGCTCCGTCTACCGCTCTACAGCCACAGGCTCTGCATTCAGCGGATCAGCCGGCGCCGTTGTTGAGAGCGACGGCATCAACGAGAATCGGCTCGTTCAGAACCTAGGCTATACACCCGGCATAACTTACAGGGTAGAATCGTTCATGAGCGTAGACTCGGAAATGACGCAAGCACTCGTACAGGTGTACAATGCATCAACGGATAGTGTAATAGGTTACGCGAGAGCTCATCATGTCGGGTTTGAACGCTATGTGTTTACATTCAAAGCACCGTCCAGCGGCACCCTTCAGCTTCGCCTTGGTCTGCAGAGCTATGACCAAACCGGATACAAGGCATTCTTTGATAACCTGTCCGTCAAGGCTTTGGATGATGCATTACCATTGGTCGAAAACGGCGGCATGGAGAGGTTGAACCCAGCGGACTCGACGCTACCCATCGGTTGGAGCAGAGTAGGATCGAATTCATCAAATGTTTACGTAAGCCCGGAATCGTCTTCCGGCCTCTATTCATTGGCTGTCACAACGGATAATACTTCATGGAAAATCGCTGAACAAGTTATAGACTATGTACCGTCGCAACCCTACACGTTATCGTTCAAAGGAAAGGTATCCAGCACGGCCGCTCAAGGGAGAGTGCAAATCTACAACGCAACGGACGGATTGGTAATGGCCTATGCAACTGTCGGATCCATGTCGTGGTCTTCGGGAAATGTATCGTTCACTGCGCCAGACACGGCAGGAAAAACTATCAAAATCCGATTATACCAGACGAACTGGAACTTGACAGGGTTCACCAGTTACTTCGACGATCTAGTATTGCTGGAGGACTCCCCGCTTATTAACGGCGGCATGGAGGAGCTGAACACCGTTGACCCGACGCTGCCGAACAACTGGACTCGAAGTTCCGCTTCTACATCGGCGAACGTATACATCAGCACCGACTCGGCTTTCGGCTCCTTTTCGTTGGCCACAACAACCGACAATACTTCCTGGGAAGTTGCCGAGCAAACAATTAGTTACTTGCCGTCACAAACTTATACGTTGTCTTTCAAAGGAAAAGTATCCGGTACCGAGGCGTCCGGACTTGTGTCAATCTATAATGTAACTGACGGCGTAACGATCGGGTCGACTACCTTCCGGTCAACAGCATGGGCTCCGCACAAGTTGACATTCACTGCGCCGGAGACATCCGGAAAAATACTTATGATCCGCTTGTATCAGAACAAATGGAACTTGACCGGGTTCACAAGTTACTTTGACGATCTGCAGTTGTACACGAGTTTCCCGGTATCCGCATTACTGAATACCGGTTTTGAGATCCTTGACGGATCGGATGCGACTCTCCCGCAAAGCTGGACCCGAATGTCAGGTACGACATCTGCGGATGCCTATTTGGTGACCGGCATTAATAACAATTACACCGGGACAAGAGGAGTTGCGATACAACCATCCGCCTCCGCTGTCAAAGGGTTGGAGCAGAAAATAGCCTACAGGCCGGGATCTGTTTATGTTTTGGGCTATAAGGGGCGCGCTGTCGACACGAACTATCCCGGTATTGTGGAAGTATTCAATGAGACCGACAATATTGTGCTTGCCGCCAGCACCTATTCCAGCCTCAAATGGTCGAACCGAACAATGGTATTCACCGCGCCCGATGTAATTGGAAAAGCGATTAAAATTCGAATATCACAGCCTGTATCGTCCAACGGTGCAATAGGCTACGTAGACGATATCTCTTTAAAGCGCCTAGCTCATACGGAAGCGGCAGCATGGACGAGAAGTTCTGAAACGACACTTGCAGAAGCGCACCGCACCAATGATTCTGCCATCTTTAGTGACGGGGCCGGCCTCGAACTCGTCCATGTAGATGCGACTGCGCCTATGATTTATCAAGAGATGTATAATTACAAACCGTATGTGAACTATGGCATTTCTTTTAGCGCCAAAGCATCTACAGGGGCAGTCGGGCAAGTTCGCGTATATGACAAGACAACATCTACCTCGCTCGGAAGCTGGAGCTTCGGTAACACGGATAAGCTCACCACAGTGAACGGTGAGTTCCAGACACCGGAAGCCGGACACGATCTTATAGTCGAAGTGTCCATTCCTTCCGGCTCTACTGGTGACACGATCTGGGTCGATTCCTTTGAACTTGGACAGCAATGGGAGCATATGGTGCATGAAGGGGTGATCATGTCTCCCGTCTTAAGATTTGTTAATAAAGTGATTGCGGATCCTTCCCTGCATGCAGCTTACTTGACCAAGGCTCATACATACCGCGATTTTACCGCGGATCATTTGTTCCGCAAATGGGACCCGTATTGGAAGCAAATAAGCGGAACGGATGGAGCGAACAACGGATCAGGTGTATACCTGTTCCCCGCAGGCTTCAGTACGGAGTTGTTCCCCGGCCGCAGTCTGCCGCATAATCAGTACTTGGCTTTTGCCCAGATGCTGTACTTACTTTATGAAGCTACGGAAGGGGACGCCGCCTACGACTTGGATCGTCCGCTATATTGGAGCAGGGCAAACGATATGTTGCGCGCTTTCAAAAGCACAGTCGTCCCTCATCCGCTGAATACGAATCTGACTACGGATGCTTACTTGTGGAACTATTGGGATAATATGGGCGATTGGGACAGCGGGCATTATGCCAGCTACAAGCAAGAAGACATATCCCATGCCGGTTTGACTATGGCGGGAGTGGTGGAAGCTTATCATCAAGGGCAAGTGTTTACCGCTGATGATATGGCGAAATTCACCAGAACGTTTACAGATGTGATGTGGAATAAGAGCCTTCCGGATCCGGTACTTTCGTATTATAACTCGAGGCAGCCTCTTGTTACGACTGATAAAACAAATACGAACCGGTTTCATTTTTGGACTCATTTTGCTGAATTCGACCCCCTGGTTAGAGATATTGCGAATGCAGTATGCGAATCAGATGGCTGCTCGACGGTAATAGCTTCAGGAGTTGCGAAATGGAGCGGAAACAAGGTTGTAAACTCCAACTTTGAACAGGCGGATCCGTCTGACACTACATTGCCGCAACGCTGGACGAGATATAATTCGACATCGGCAACAGCGGCATTGACTGAAACTGATACGGGATTGAACGATTCTTCCCTGCTCGTAACTACAGATGGAACAAATTGGAAAATTATAGAGCAAAGAATTGAACATTATGAACCAAACACACCTTATACCGTCTCATTCCTAAGTAAAAAATATGGAACGGTTAACGGAAGAGCTCAAGTTTATGACTACACGACCTCGACTAATCTGGGGCAATTGATTGTATCGAATACGAGTTGGGCGAGAAATGAGTTCACAATACAAATGCCAGAAGTTGGCCATGATGTTCGCGTCAGGCTATACACCTCCTCAGTGTCACCTGCCGGCTCATCGGTCGGATTCGATGATGTCCATGCTTATCCATCTTTATCTGATGGAGAGATTGCGAACGCCGGGTTTGAGACAGTGGACGTATGGGATTCAACACTTCCTCGCTATTGGGTACGCGGCGCATCAACGAATACCGAGAAGGCAGCCATTGACGCTACAGACAGATTTGCGGGGATTCATTCGTTCAAGATTGATTCTTCAGGCGATGGTGCAATCCAGGAGCTATCCTATGTTTGGTTAGGATATCGTCCGAGTACTTTGTACAAGGTAAGTTTTGCAGGTAAAGTGAGCGGAACCGCAGGCGGAAATCTTCAGATTATCGATACAACTACAAATACGATGCTGGTAGATCAAACTTTCACGTCAACTTCTTGGGCTACTCAGACAACTACATTTACTGCGCCTTCCGACTACAAGAATAAGCTGAAAGTGAGATTAACTCACGGTAACCCAAATGCCGCAGGTACGATGTGGATAGACGAGCTGAACATTACTTATTAATCACTGACGAGGATGGCACATGCCGCTGCCGTGAACAGGCGTTCACGCTGCTGCCGAGCGCAGCGCAGTTGCCGGGCTCGCTTACTTGACGACCGACGAGTTCCAAACGAGATTGGCGCAAAATCGGTAAAGTACCCTTTGCAGGGTGACTTCACTTTTCCGGATCAGAGAGAGGAGCAAATTTACAATATGAGCAAATTCAGAGCTGTCATCGTCGGTGCGGGAGCAATCGCACACGACCATGCCCGGGTGCTGCGATTGGATACGCGTGCGGAATTGGCGGGCATAGCAGACATTGACTACAAAAAGGCACAATCATTAGCCTCCGATTCAGGAGCTGCCGCATATACTGACTACAAGACGATGGTTAATGAGCTACAGCCGGATATCGCTATCATTACGCTACCTCATTATTTGCATAAGACGGCGGCGATCGATTGCATGGAGCGTGGCTGCCATGTGCTGATGGAAAAGCCGATGGCGCTTAATTCTGATGAATGTGTGGAAATGAACATAGCGGCGGACAAGCACGGCGTCTATCTCGCCGTCGGTCAACTGCAGCATCATTATGCTGCGAACCGCAAGGCGAAGGCGATTATCGCCTCTGGCCAGTTGGGAAAGCTTGTGTCAATATTCGAGCGTAGACATCATCCGTACTTTTTGCCGCAGCGTCCGGACTGGTTTCTGAATAAGGCGAAATCCGGCGGCGGTGTCGTGATCAACCTCGGCAGCCACTGTATCGATAAATTGCAATGGATTGGCGGATCGCCAATTACGAAAGTAATGGCTCATCTGACGTATTACGGGACGCGAGGCAATGTCGAGGGAGGCGGCAGCTTGTTGATGCAGACAGCGGTCGGCGTATCGGCGATGATCTCCTTATGCGGGTATAACAATGTGACGGTCAACGAGACCGAGTTTATCGGAACGGAAGGACAGCTCAAGCTGGTTGGCTCGCATTCGCTCTGGATCGCTGGTGAAGATCGCACGTATACGCAGGTCGATCTGGGCGAGACGGTGGATGTATTTGAGGCGCAATGGAGCGCGTTTTTGGACGATATCGAGCGCGGTGGGCCAACCGACAATTCCGGCGAATACGGGCAATCGGTATGTGCGGTCATCGATGCGATCTACCGTTCGGATGCAACCGGAACGGAGCAGGACGTTATCTCCGTCCCATCTCCTGTCCCGATCGTGTAATAGGCCGTATAGCGAAAGCATCTGGATGAATCCGCTTGGTTCCTTACATGCAGCCGTCCCGGGAAATCCCGGTCGAGGCTTACTGATGCAAGCGGGTGGTGTTTACTGATAGTAGAAGATTGTACAAACAAAATATAGAATATTTCATGGAATGCAATTTTAAACAATGGTAAAATATCGTTGTCGCGACGAAGTGTCAGTATTTATTTGTATTCACTTAGCTTGAAACTATAAAGCATAAATTTTGAATGTAGCAAGTTTGGTTTGAAGTAAAATACTTGAGGTGTGTAGCCAGGGCAACGATTTTAACAATCTGCATCCTAGTGTGACTAACGATATAGGTTGTATGATTTTGCCCAATGACAGACTCAAGAGCTCAATTTTATGCGCTGTAAAATCTGTTCTGTAACTTCGATTAGAACCGTTCATCTACAATATAGGAATAAATCGAGAACTTACGCGTGCTTTTTAGAACTAAAAACCGAAATATGATCACGCTAAACATTCCGGCATAAAAAGGACATCATCGAACACGATTTTTTGCTCCGTTGGAGTCAGGCTTACGATCGAATTGCATGATATTAAGCCAAACTGCTATTCAAGGAAAGATCGACGCTAGCTGGCCCAAATACAGCTAAATTACTGAGCATATTATGGAAAAGAACGTTCAACCACAAAGTTAAGCAAATAGTAAGTCGTTCTGCAAAACAGATATATTCGCAAATTTAAAACATTGCGTTTCAGTTGCGGCAAGGCTATCCCATACGCTATGCTAATGCTGTAAAACCCCCTTTCCGGATTTTCCTTGGAAGGGGGTTTTAACATTTTAGCTAATATTTAAACGTGGTCATAACAAATATAAATAAATGATTATTCATTTTAGCACCTTTAAGTAGAAGATTATACAAATAGAATTGAGGATTATGCATGGATTGACAATCCTAAGCAACGATATAATAACGCTGTCGCGACAAAACAATAGTATAAGTTTATCTAATAGGAGTATTTGGTTTCGAAAAAATATAAAAGGATGAATGAGCAGATGAACAAAAAAGAAGGTTCTACAAAGTGGAAAGCGTTTACCGCACTAACGATCGCCGCTGCCGTCCTAAGTGCTTGTGGCTCAGATGGTGGAACTTCAAAACCTACAAATGCACAACAAAATGAAAAGCTTGATCTACGTATAATGGTTGAAGCTCCTGCTAATGCTCAGCTTCCAGCAGATAAAGACGACTTTGTAAAAAAAACAATTGAAGAGAAATTCAATGTAAAGCTTGATGTTGAGTATATGCAAGCAGGCCAGGATTATGTTAATAAGCTGAATGCACAGCTTGCTGCTCAACAACCGCCAGATATGTGGCGTGATTTAAATGGAGATGGCGGACAAAAATATGCACTGGATGGCGTTCTGGGTGAGATCGGAGATTTCATCAATCCCTCTAAAATGCCTAACTATTTCAAACATTGGGTAGATGAGGTTACATTTCAGCGTTATCAAATTCTAGGAAAAGTAATGCGTACTCCTGCACCATATAGTAAAGAATTATACCGCGTATGGTATATACGTAAAGATTGGCTTGACAAGCTAAACCTCGCGATGCCAAGAACATACGATGAATATTTAAACGTGCTGAGAGCGTTTACATTTAATGATCCTGATGGAAATGGCAAAAAAGATACGTACGGGTTCACTACCGCTGCAGGGGGCGACGGGATTGGACTAGAATGGCCAGAATACTGGAAGGCAGGCCTCGTCTTTGCTACCAGTCTTCAAAACGGCAAGATTTTAGATATGCAAACAGATCCAAGTGTTGAGCAAGTTTTAAATGACATAGCCAAAGTCATTTCTGAAGGTGTTGTAGATCCCGAGTGGTTCCTGAATAAATCGCCACAACATATAGACAGAGCAGCACAAGGAAAAGCTGGAGTAATAATGGGTACAACGAAAGATTTCGCGTATGACTCGAATCCTCAGAGTATCCAGTCTAAAACTAAAGCATTGTTTCCAAACGCAAACTGGGTTCCGTTCACCCCCTTCGGTAGCCAACCGATTGCGACTGGTGTTGCTCCGGGATCCCCAATTCTATTCCACCAGAACATAGTCAAGAAATCACCTGAGAAGGTTACCCGCATTGCAGAAATTCTTGATTGGTTAGCCAGCGAGGAGGGCTTCCTTCTAACACATTACGGAGTGGAGAACAAACATTATACCAGGAACGGTAAAACAATTACTCTCAATCTCGATGCTTTCAAAAAAGACATCACTGACAAAGGCGACTTCTTAACCATCTGGGATTTCTTTACCCCGCCAACTCCATCAGTTTTCGGCTTGAATGTCATTAATACGAATGAAACTGCCCGTGACCGTGAAATCGCAAAAACTGTTGCAAATATTCCATCGGCTCCTTATTTGGGAACGAGTCTAATTCCGCCTTCTGGCTTTGATTTAGGTACTTTCCGTAAGCGTCAACGCGAATTGCAAGCGAAAGCGATCTTTGATGATAAGTCAGGGAAGAAATGGCCTGAATATCGTGAAGAGCTAATGACTAAATATAATGGAAACGCCCTCTTCGAAGCGTACAATGCGCAAATTAAGGCAGCAGGCTTGACTAAGTAGACACTAAAATACAGATTCTCACTGTTTCTAGAGAGTCTGTATTTTTTTGAATCACGGATTGAGTATTCAACGCTCCGTCTGGCCTGGCTATTCTGCTGTAAAATATCCCGATGCCGCATGCTACGCTAACGTTGACAGCATGGGGTATCCGCAGAAAATTGTACAGAGCAACAAAAGACGGCACTAGAGCATTACTTTAGGCAAATCAAGCGGAACTGCAAAACATTGTAGTAGTCCCCCGTTATCAGAACAGACGACTTGCCACAATGATGCTGAAAAAGAATCTTACGGGGCTGGTAGCAGAATTTGAGGTGCTTAGACTTTCGTCACGATAGGGAATTCTGCGGAGTCTTTGTACTATCGACTTGGTTTTTTATCCGGCACTGGAGCAGATTAGCGCTAATCATCGTAGTAGTAATGTCCGGTTGCGACGAGGTCAAGAGTTACTTTGAATATGCCCTGAGTTATTGTACTCCGATGTTGAGGGAAAATACTATTGTAGCGTTGCTGAGAGCAATCCAGTTCGGATTATCAAAGTTCACCCTGTGCCGGGCGAAAGCCTTATGCACGGGGTTTTTATATGGCTCCGCCATCCGATCTGAAAATCGGTTTATTGAAAAAAGAACAGATAATAGCCAGACGGAGGTGATTTCCGTATAGTGGAAAGGGCGAAAAGCTCGCTACTAAATCCGAAAAGGAGGCATATGTCGTATTGAAAGCGCCTACAGCACTGGGGACATCATATTAAGAGCGGTTTAGAGTTTATTCAATCATCGGTCTGGGAGGAACAGGAATGAAAAAAGCGATGTGCTGCATGCTGACTGTCTTCATGCTATTAAGTTTCCTATCGATTCAGCCTCCAGCGGCCTATGCCGAGGCTACTGGGCAAGCATCCGCAACAGCCAACCTGCTGGCCAATCCGGGCTTCGAGCAAACGGCGGCTAATTCTGCGTGGACGGGAGGAGTCGCAGCGGCCGATTGGACCCGGTATGTGTTCAGCGGAACGCCGGCATTTGCCGTAGACAGTTCGGTTGCCCATACCGGCGGCAAATCGGTTAAGATCGAGGCAGGCTCCACAGCCCGAGGAACGATTTTCCAGCAGATCAATTCGATGGCGAAAGGCAAAACCTACAAAATCAGCGGTTGGATGAAAACGGAGAATGTCTCGAACAAAGCTTTGGTCCGCTTTCAGATCGGCCGTACTTCAGGCGGCAATGTTCTGGTCAACATGGCCGAGGCGAAAGGTACGACCGATTGGACCTATTTCGAGCAAAAGACGACGATCCCGGACAATGCAACCACACCGTCTTGGCTGAAGATCGAAGCTTTTTTGGAAAACAGTACCGGCAAAGTGTGGTTCGACGATTTTGAGGTGCAAGAGTGGAACGGGGTGCAGGGCATAACGCTCGATCCGTCCATTCATTCGCTGCAAATCGGACAGACGGTCTCGTTAACGCCGGAATTGTTCCCGGCTGACGCAACGAACCGCAGTGTAACGTGGACCTCGTCCGATCCGGCGGTCGCGGAAATTGATGCCGCCGGTACGGTTGCCGCCAAAGCGGCTGGTTACTCTGTCATTACGGTACGAACCGATGAAGGCGGTTTCACGGATACGGCCGTAGTAGGCGTCGGCGCGCCTGACGGTTTGAGCGTCACTCCTTATACGGGAACGGTTCAGGAGGACGGCGAGCTGAGCGGGCAGCTGATCGCAACGAACCAAGGCGGCGGCACCGTAACCTTCCGCGCGGCGATCGAACCGAGACACGGGAAGCTGACCGTCTTTCCGGACGGAAGGTTCCTATATTACCCGAATCCCGACTATACAGGAACGGATGAGTTTGCATTCATGGCCTCCGGCAGCCAAGGAGGTCCCCGATTCGGGATCGCTTCCATCCAGGTTACCCCGGTGAATGACGAACCGAAGCTGGACTTGAAGTGGTCATCGACAGGGAAAAATACGGCTCTGAACGACAAGCTGCAGCTAGCGACCGACAAGGATGGCGACGCCATCGTGTGGCAGAAAGTAACCGAGCCGCAGCATGGAGCTTTGCAGGTGAATCCGGACGGTACATACCTCTACACGCCCGACACGGACTTTGTCGGATATGACGGGTTCCGCGTCGCAGCGTTGGACGGCAAGGGCGGCCGAGTGGAAGGACGGGTGCAAATCGCGGTTATTCCGGGTATCGCAGATTTGTCCGCCCAGTTCCGCAGCCGGCCGGAGTATGGACAGCATCCGCGGCTTTTGGCGGACCGCGAAGATTTCCTGCAGGCGAGGGAGCTGATCGTTACCAATATATATATGAAGGAATGGTACGAACGGCTGAAGCAGGAGGCCGAGCCGATCCTGCAAACGGCGCCTCTCCCTTATGCGTCGGCCGGTGCGAACAACTATGCAATTCGCGACCGTTTGCTGCGTACCGGATTGATGTACCAGCTCAGCTTGGACAGCCGTTACGCGGACCGGACGATCCAGGAGCTGGAAGCGCTTGCCGGTTATGCGGACTGGGGAGCCCGTACGAATAATATATTGGCGCTCGCCGAGCTGTCGCATGCGGTCGCTCTGGCTTACGACTGGGTATACGAGGCGATGACGCCAGCCGAACGGACGGCTATTGCGGACGCCATCCGCGTCAAATCGCTGAATGTCGCGCTGGACTGGTATCGGGGCGTATTTACGCATAACGGAGAGTTCAACAATATTAACCTGGTTGACAACGGCAACTTTGGGTTGACCGCGCTAGCCATTATGGACGAATCGGCGCAGAATGAAGCTGCCGCCGCCGAAGTTTTGCAAGGAATGTACAAGAAGCTTCAGCAGGCGCTGCGCCATTACACGCCGGACGGGGCGTGGCCGGAAGGGCCGGCTTACTGGCATTATGGCGGACAGTATTTGAGTTATATGATCGCAGCGATGAACAACGTGATGGGAACGGACTACGGACTTTCCGGACTTGCCGGCTTCGAGGAGTCGGGGGCGTTTCCATATCATCTGCTTGGCGAAGGCGGATATTTCGACTTTTTTGACGGGGGAATATCGCTGGCACAGCCGGAGTCGCTCTGGTTCGCCGACTTTTTCGGCAAACCGGAGTATGCCTGGCATATCGGGGACCTCTCCCGGCGCAAAGGCGTCTACCACCCGCTGTATCTGGTCTTGTACAAGCCGGGCTTATTCGATCAAAAGCCGACGGAGCTCGATCAGTTTTACTCGGCGATCGAATCAAGCTCCATGCGCAGCGCTTGGGACGATCCGGAAGCGTTGTTTGCGTCGATGAAAGGGGTCAACGAGACGCTGAAAAGCCATCACGACCTCGACGCGGGCACCTTTGTGTTCGACGCGCTGGGCGTCCGTTGGGCGATGGATTCCGGCAACGAGAACTACAATTTGCCCGGATTTTGGGATTATAAGTACCAACGCTGGACGTATTACCGTAAAAAGACCGAAGGTCACAACACGATCGTCGTGAATCCGGTACAAAATCCGGTCGTGCAGCAGGACCCGCTGGAAACCGCGCTTCGCATTCGCGAGGAATCCAAGCCGCGCGGCGCTTTGGGCATTTTGGACCTGACACCTGTATACAAAAACGACGCCGTCAGCATGAAGCGCGGCATGATGTTGACCGGAGACCGGACCCAACTAATCGTTCAGGACGAAATGAAGCTGAAAACGGCGTCCGAGTTATACTGGTTCATGCATACGAAAGCTTCCATCGAGATTATCGAGAACGGCCGTGCGGCGATATTAAGCCAAGGCGATAAGCGATTGTACGCGAAGCTGATCGAGGCACCGGATGGAGCGGCCTTCTCGGTTATGGATGCCGTTGCGCTGCCTACATCGCCCGATCCTGCGGAGCAGTCGATCAACTTCGGCGTCCGCAAGCTGACGATCCATATGACAGACGTCCGGGAAGGCAATTTGGCGGTATGGCTCGTTCCGTTGTACGAAGGCGAGCCGCTCCCGTCCTCCGCGCCTGCCTATACGCCGCTTGCCGCTTGGACGATACCGGACGGAGAGCCCGTTCCGAGACCGGCCAGACCGGAGCTGGATACGTTAACCGTCGACGGGCAGACGATCGCGGGCTTTAAGCCGAAAGGGACTTATTATGAAGTGTCCGTACCGTTCGAATCGGCATCGGTGCCGGTAGTCGGCGCTTCTTCGGTTCATCCGTTCACGGTTGTGCAGAGCGGGAGCGTACCGGGGACAGCTAAAGTACAGGTGCGGGATAAAGATAACCCGAATCGGGTTAACGTGTATACCGTCCACTTCAAAAGACTGCCTCTGATCGGCCAGCCGCCGGGGATGAGCCCGTATCCGATCGTAGCGGTAGAAGCCAGCTCGGTGCCGGAAGCCGCCCAAGGCAATACGCCGGATAAAACGATCGACGGCAACCTCGATACCCGCTGGTCGGCCCCCGGCAAACAGTGGCTCCAATACGACCTGGGAGCCGTGAAGCCAGTGGGCGCCGTATCCATCGCGATCTTTAACGGAACGACGAGGAGCGCTTACTTCGATATCCAGGCGTCTGCCGACGGACAACAATGGACGACGGTATTCAGTGGGGAAAGCTCCGGTACGACGGTCCAGCCTGAGACCTTTCTGCTGCCAGGGGTTGAGGCCCGATATATTCGGATTGTCGGCAGCGGCAACTCCGCCAACAACTATAACAGCATTACGGAAGTCGCGATATACAGCCCTCCTTCCGTTACCGGGATCGAGCTGGACAAATCCTCGTTACAATTTACTTCGATAGGCGAGCAGACGAAATTGACAGCCCGGGTCCTTCCGGATGGAGCGGCGAACCGGAACGTGAGCTGGACGTCTTCCGACTCGGCGGTAGCCGTAGTAGATGCTCAGGGGAACGTAACAGCGAGCGGTGAAGGAACGGCGACGATTACGGCCGTAATCGAGGAGGGCGGTTATAGCGCATCGGCTTCGGTCGTCTCGGATGTATACGGTCCAACGATTACCTTCCAGATGCCGTCCGTCATCAGGCAGACCGATACGGTTACGCTTTCCGTCTATGCGGCCGATTCCGTCACAGGAGTATTTTCGCTGACGGTGACGCTGAACGGCGTATCGAAGCAGCCGACATTTACGGTGTCGCCGCTAGAGCTGGCCGCAGGCGAGCATAGGGTGCTGGCGACGGCTGTGGACGGCGCCGGTCATGAGACGGTGCGCGAATTCGTTCTGAGCGTCGAGACGGATGCGGGGCAGCTGATCCCGACGCTTGAGGTCGGTTATGCCAAAGGCTGGCTGAAAAATCGCGGCATTTTGCAAAGTCTGGTCGTGAAGGCGCGGCGTGCGGACGCGGCCGGAGACGACCCCCACAAGCTTGAGCAAGCGCTGAAGCCGCTCGAGAACGAGATCCGTGCGCAGCACGGCAAAGGCATCGAAGCTTCCTTTGCAGATTTGCTGCTGCAAAATCTAATCTACATTCGCAGCAAGCTCACCGGTTCATCCGAGTAAACGAACAGCAGATTGGCTTGCCGCCCCGATTCCTTACGGAGTCGGGGCGGCTTCGTTTGGGCGCGTAACGCTTCAATGGAACCGCATATGACGGGCAGCCCTCTGGAGTATATAATAGAAGACAAAGATTACGTAGGGAGACCGATCAGGGAGTGATGCTCGGATGAAGAAATCACAATTTCAATTGCCGGACCAATCGATGTATGTGTACAAATGGGAACCGGATGTTGACGAAACGAAACAGCCTGTGCAGGGTATCGTTCAAATCGTGCACGGGTCGTGTGAACATGCAGACCGGTACGACGCATTCGCCCGTTTTCTGGCCAGTCATGGATGGGTCGTTTACGCAAGCGACCTGAGAGGACATGGACATTCCGTCTCGACTCGGGAGGACTTGGGGTATTTCGGCGAACAAGACGGCTGGAGCGGCTTGGTCAGGGAACAGCACGTAGTTACGAAGCAAATCAGGGAGGAACACCCCGGACTGCCCGTAGTGATGTTCGGACATAGTATGGGCTCGTTCGTAGCCCGGGATTACGCGATCCGATACGGCGCCGGGCTTGCCGGTCTTATTCTGAGCGGGACAGCTCATCACTCCAGAGGTTCTTTGCATGCGGGCCGGTTATTAGCCGATCAGGTGATCCGGACGAAAGGCATCCGGTACCGCAGCAAAATACTGTACAACTTGACTTACAACTCGTTTAATAAACGATTTGAGCCGAACCGGACGGGGCAAGACTGGTTAACCCGCGATCCGTCAATCGTCGATACGTTTATTCAAGACGAGCTGTGCGGGTTTGTATTCACGGCCGGAGGGTTCCGCGATATGTTCGAGGGCTTGCTAAACATTACAAATCCCGGCCAAATCGCCCAAACACCGAAGGAGCTTCCGGTTTTCCTGCTGTCGGGTGCGGATGATCCTGTCGGGGGATTCGGCAAAATGGTCGAAAGGGCGTACAGATCTTACCGGAAAGCGGGGTTGCATGAGGTCAGGATAAAGCTGTACGAAGGGATGCGCCACGAGATCTTGAATGAGCTCGGCAAGGAGGAAGTGTACGAAAATATCTTGACGTGGATGTCGCAAACGGTTTGTAAAAAAACGAACGGGGAGCGGTTGTAACACCCATCACCCTGACCTTTCTGGCAAAATCCCTGCAAGTTCAAGCTGCGGCGAACTCGAAGCTCCGATCGATTCCTGCAGCCCGTCAGCACAAATTGACACGTCACCAATATAATCGAAAGGACCTCAACTTCCACGATAAAATGGAGGCTGGGGTCCTTTTCCTCGAGGAAAATCGGTTCAAAGTTTAAAGACAGACCCTGCCCGTTACCCCATTACTTGCGGCAGTCCGCGGCAGCGGCGAAGTCTCCGCTGATTCCGCCGCGCCTCTTTTCACAGAACCGGATGGGACAGGTTCATCGGAAACGGTTACGCTGCCGCTGGACAGCTTGTGAATCCCGTCGCTCGTCCCCGAAGTATAGACGTCGGAAAGCTGCTCTTTCGTTAATTCATTCCCCTCCAACGCGCTTTCGTTCCTTTCATCGCCGTTTCGGTTCATCGGTACGCACCCTCCATTGCTTTTGGTTGTACGGGCTTATTTTGGGCCAGGACCGGCAATTTATGCAAGAACGGTTTCATTTGCGCTCCCGACTTATTTCATAAACTGCCTGGCGATATAGGCGATTACGGACAGAACCACACTGATGACGATACAGGTAACGACGGGAAAGTAAAATTTGAAGCTGCCTTTCTCGATCGCGATGTCGCCGGGCAGCCGGCCCATATTAATAAACCGGCCAAGAAACATCCAGATCAGCCCGGTTACGATCAGCACAATTCCGGCTCCCACAAGAAACTTCGGCACATGGTTCATCGGTTCTATTCTCCTTTGATTCCTAATTTTTCGTATCGCTGGCCGCTCAATCCGGTTAAAAAGGATAATCCATGGTCTCCCCATTCATAATATAGGCAACGACTTGAGGAGGGATTTTGTATGGAGTTGTCCGGAGAACGCCTTTTGATCGCTGCACTCGGAGGCGTTAACGAGATCGGTAAAAATATGTACGTGCTGCAATACGGCGACGATATCGTAGTCATTGATTGCGGATCGAAATTCCCGGATGAGAACTTGCTGGGAATCGATCTGATTATTCCGGATATCAGTTACTTGCTAAGCAACAAAGACAAGGTGAGGGGAGTTGTCGTCACTCACGGGCACGAAGACCATATCGGCGGCATTCCTTATCTGCTGAAACAGCTGCAGCTGCCCGTATACGCTTCCCGTCTGACGCTCGGGTTAATTGAGATCAAGCTGAAGGAGCATGGGCTGCTCCGGGAAACCGTTTTGCAGCGTATAGATTCGGATTCGGATATAACATTAGGACAAATCAAGTGCAGTTTTTTCAACACGAATCATAGTATACCGGATTGTCTCGGTGTTGTATTCGACACACCGGCAGGCGTCATTGTCCATACCGGTGATTTTAAGTTTGATATGACTCCGGTTAATAAACAATATCCCGATTTGCATAAAATGGCCGACATCGGCAAGCGCGGCGTCCTGGTTTTGCTTTCAGAGAGCACCAACGCCGAACGTCCGGGATTTACGCCGTCCGAACGCCTGGTTGGCGAGCACCTCGCAGATGCGTTCAAGAAGGCGGAGCGCCGGTTGTTCGTATCCACCTTTGCATCGAATGTGCACCGGCTCCAGCAGATCGTCGACGCCGCGATCCAGACCGGACGCTCGCTTGCTTTGCTAGGGCGAAGCATGGTTAACGTCGTAGCCGTTGCGCAAGAGCTCGGTTACCTTCATGTACCCGAAGGGATGCTCGTCAGCCCCGAAGAAGCGGCCAAGCTTCCTCCGAATCGGGTCGCCGTCCTCTGTACCGGCAGTCAAGGGGAGCCGATGGCCGCTCTATCGAGACTAGCCAGCTCCAACCATAAACTGATGGAGATCCAGGCGGGAGATACTGTCATTATCGCAGCTAATCCGATTCCGGGCAACGAGCGCAACGTCGCGCGTATTGTCGACAATCTGTATACGCTCGGGGCCAACGTCATTTACGGATCGAAGAGCGAATTGCTTCACGTATCGGGGCACGGCAGCCAGGAAGAGTTGAAGCTTATGCTTACTTTGATGAAGCCTAAGTATTTCATTCCGATTCACGGGGAGTTCCGAATGCTGCATCAACATCGGATACTCGCCGAAGCGGTGGGGGTGCAGAGCAGCCGTATTTTCATCTTAAATAACGGGGATGTGGTCGAATCGGGCGAAGGTTATCTTCGCAAATCGGGACGCATCCCGGCAGGTCAAATTCTCGTAGACGGTCTCGGGATCGGGGATATCGGCAATATTGTACTGCGGGATCGCCGACAGCTGTCTGCGGACGGTATCCTGATCACGGTCATCACGTTAAGCAAGACGGAGGGGAAGCTTATCTCCGAACCGGAAACGATATCCAGAGGTTTCGTCTACGTACGCGACTCGGAATCGCTGTTTGAAGAAGTGAAACAGCAAGTAGCGACGATCGTCTCCAAAATGCACGAGGACAAAATCAACCAATGGAGCGTGATCAAGCAAACGATTAAAGATTCGTTGGGTAAGCTGCTTTATGCCCGAACGAAGAGAAGGCCGATGATCCTGCCGATTATTATTGAAATTTAAAGATGACCGCAATAGCGGATTTTATATAAAAATAGATGAAGCCCTTCGACTATGAAGGGCTTCAAGTTATTTGGTAACCATTAACAATTACAGAGCAAAACCCCTCAACACTTACAGCCTTGCGAAGTATTGCTTCAAATCTTCAATTAAATCCGGCGGATACGGTTCCGTCTCGCTATTGGTTGTGGTCCCGCCGTTCTGGGGAGTCTCTTCAGCAGCTTGGTCAAACTGCTCGACAACGGAGGCGGCTACAAATTGTGCGTTCACCCCATAGTGCTTGAATATGGAAAACAAGTCGTCCAGATTTTTATGGTTTTCTATAATTTCAGACAGTCTGCTCATTTTATCACCTCGTCGTTTTATTATTTGTGATCATTGTTTTTTTATGATACCTAATTTTCACCAGTCGGGAGCCCATATAAAGAAGAGGAGAGCAGCTGTCGCTTCCAGATGAATAACTGCAGCTGCGTTACAAATACTAATCCGGAATGGGATAGAAGTTCAAGTCCAGTCATTAATAAATCTGCATTGGGAGGAACTCACATGGCTAAGAGCAGACAGCATCAGGAAGCGCACGGAATCGGTCAAATCGAAAATCAATTGGCTCAGCAAACCGAAGCGGCCGAAGAGATTCAAGGAGGAAGCGAAGCGGATCGTAAAGTGATAGCTGCCAGCCGGGAACAGGATTCGGAAACCGAAGACGGTTTTGAGGCGTAGTTTCACTAATTGGGAATGTCCGATCAAGAGCTGCAATAAACATGACCGCCACTGAAAGGGCGGTTTTTTGTGCTATTAGTGTCCCAACCATTGGTTGTATAGGAGCTCAACCAAATACTATAATGAGGAACGATCATGTGTGTAGGGAGTGTGTCTACCGGTTGGAGCTTATCGATTGGAGGCCGGACCCGGATTCGCCGGTTCCGTTATACGAACTGATCGAACCGTCATGATCTATAAATTTTCTATTGCCTTCTAACGATTTGGATTGTTATGATGGACGTATCCTTACTGGAGGTGCTCCTTTTGACTCATTCGATCCGCTTATGGTAGTTAGAGGTACAACGCGAAGCAGCCTACCCATTTTTTGGCATCAGGGTATGGGCTATTTTTGTTGTGCCTTTTTAATTTGCCACAGGGATTGAAGGATGAGTTTTTTGTGCTGGTCTGCAACAAGAAAGCACTAAAAACAAGCGTCAACCGACGCTTGATAAAAAGGAGTTCAACTACTATGCAGCTTTCATGGAAAAAAACGTTTGCGATTATTTTCAGCGGGCAAATCTTCTCGATCTTAACGTCCGCCATGGTCCAATTCGCGGTCATCTGGCACTTGACAGAAACGACAGGGTCGGCGACGGTGCTTATGATTGCCGGGCTGGCTGCCTTTTTGCCCCAGGCTCTGCTCGGGCCTTTCATCGGCGTATGGCTCGACCGGTGGAACCGGAAAATGACGATGATTGCCGCTGACAGCGCCATAGCGCTTTCGAGCCTGCTTCTGGGCGCTTCTTTTCTGCTTGGGGAACCGAGCCTTCCGATCGTGTATGCGATCTTAACGATACGTTCTGCGGCGACCGCATTTCATTCGCCGGCATTCCAAGCAGCCATTCCGCTTATCGCGCCGGAGGAACAGTTGACGCGCGTGGCCGGCTGGAACCAGATGGTGTTTTCATTCTCCAGTGTCATCGGCCCGGCTCTCGGTATCGCCGTGTATTCGGCTACCTCGCTTGGCATGGTGTTGTTTCTGGACGTTGCCGGTGCTTTGCTCGCCAATCTCATGCTGATGCTTGTCACGATCCGTCAGCCGAAACCGGAAGCCGGACGGTCGCCATCGTTCCGGGAGGAATTCAGGCTTGGCTGGATAGCCTTTAGGTCGGTAAAACCGGTCGTCATCCTAACGATCGCCACAGCTGTTTTCGGCATCGTCTTTATGCCGCTGGCTACGTTGTTTCCTCTCATGACGCTGTCGCACTTTGGCCGCGGGGGATACAGTGCGAGTGTCGTCGAAGCCGTATTCGGTATCGGAATGATTGTTGGCGGAGCGATGCTCTCTGTCACCGCTTCCAAATTAAAGGACACGACCTATATGACGATCAGCTTGGTCGTGATCGGGTGCACGTGTATCGCCAGCGGTACGGTTTCGAACGAGGCCTTTCTCCTGTTTGTCCTGTTATCGTTTTTTATGGGTGCGGCTGCGCCGCTGTACAACGGGCCTTACATGGCGATGATCCAGAGGGAGTTCGAACCCGAGAAGCTGGGGCGCGTCATCTCCTTGGTTACGAGTATCACCCTGCTTTCGTCGCCGATCGGGCTCGCGCTGGCCGGTCCGGTTGTCGATAGGTACGGGGTGCAGGCGTGGTTTTTGGGGTCCGGTATTGTAATTGTCTTAACCGGGGCGTTCATCTATATGAGATTTATCCGGATGAACCGGAACGAAGACGCTGCGGAGAGCCGATGAGAGCTGGACGAACTGTATCGCGATCAGTCGCCTCCTTAACTATGTACTGATAAAAAGCCCTTGTCCGTGTGCTGAACGGATCAAGGGCTTTTTGGCCTGTTTCAGGGAGCTTCCGGCATTAATTGGCCAGATCGGCTTCGATCGTCTTGTTCATCGATTCCTCGGCTTCCCGCAATGCCGTGTTCGCATCCTGTTTCCCGGTCGTCACATTTAAGAGAGCGCTGAATATTTTAGCGGCAGCCGAGCTGGTATAGGCGCTGACATAAGAAGGGGCGGCAAATCGGTCGGGCAGCATCGCTTTAGTATTTTTCCCCTTGTACATCTCGGACTCCTGCCCGAACGCTTTCCGAACGGCATCGTTTTTCAGCAGACTGAGGAACATGCCTTGCTTGGATTTTTCCATATGGAACGCCTCGCCGGACATGTAGGCTAACACCTCGAACGCTTCCTCCGGAACCTTGCTTGTCGCCGTGATGAAGAAGTAAAACGGATAAGCTTGCGGGCCGACTCCGGGCGCTTCCTGGAGCGTCGGGAACGCTGCCAGATCCCAGTTCATCCCCTGCAGCTCGGCAGCCGTATGCATCGTGCTGACCGGCATCCACATGGCCGCCCGTTTTTCCTTCGTGAACATATCGCGCTGTTTGCCGACCTGCATCTCCGCATTGGTCCACTCGTAGCCGGGCAGCGTATAGAAACGCGATACGTTAGCCAGAAACCGGTTCCAGGCGTCGCCGGTCAACGTCGCTTTGCCGGATTTCGGATCGATCATATGCAGCGAAGTCTGGTTGCGCATCGCCAGATGGGAGGGGGAGATGACGGTTCCGTAATATTGCACCCCGCCGTCCTGCCGCGTCAGTTTACGGGACAGCTCGTAGGTTTCGTCCCAAGTCATCCCGTCCTTCGGGTACGGCACTCCGAATTTGTCGAAGAGGTCTTTGTTGTAGTAGATCGTGGCCGGCAGCGTATACATCGGGATGCCGTACAGCTTGCTGCCGCCGATCTGCTTCAGCATGTCGACGCTCGTCGTCTCGAACCGGCTCAGATCGAAGCCGTGTTTCTGAATCATCGGCGTCATGTCGCGCTCCATCTTCGGCTTCAGCAGGAAGTTATAGATTTGACCGATGGACATGAACATAATGTCGACCTGGGTTCCGGTCGTAACGAGCTCGGTCACTTGATCCGCTTTGCCGTTGGTTTTGATGAACTTCGGTGTAATATGCGGGAACTTGGACTTGATCGGTTCGCCAAACTCTTTCATGAAACGCTCCTCGTCCCAATCCGCACTCGGATGATAAAATACGAGATCGATCGGTTTGGGAGGTACGTTTGCGGCTGCTCCAGACTTATTCGAGTTGCTGCCGCTGTCCGGCACTGTAGCGGATGAGCTGCCGCAGGCGCTCACAAGCGATGCGGCAACCATCGTCCCAATACATAGAATCATTCTTAACCTGCGTGTCACTGAAATCCAATCCCCCTTGAATTCGTTGTAGCTGTGATGATCCGACATTGCTGAAAACCCGTGTTTCTTGACTACCTCCTCCATGAACCCGCGAAATAAGCGTTTTCAAAAAAAATATACCACGGGTGCCGATACACGTCTTGCTACCAACGTGTCGACATCGCCGTGGCGTTTATCCGAAATTGCTATTTTTGCTCGTAACCCGGAATCAGACGAAGCTGCGGTATTGTTCGGGCGTTTTTCCGACGAGCTGTTTGAAATTGCGGGAGAAGTGGGCGACCTGCTTGAAGCCTACCTCGAGGCTCACCTCGGTGACAGTCCGTTTCTTGTTAAACATAAACAGCAGCTTTGCCTGACTGATTCTGCGCTTGTTGATATATTCGAACACCGTCATGCCCGTTAGTTCCTTAAAGATTTTCACCATATAAAACTTGCTCAGATGGATGCTGTCGGCGAGCCGGTCCAGCGTCAGCTCCTCCATGTAATGATTTTCGATATACGACAACATATTGCGTACGTTGGACTCCTTGGTCAAAAGCGGAGCCGCCTCCGAGAGGTCCGATTCGCCGCACTCCCAGATGAACAGCAGCAGTTCGCAAAACGCGTTGCGAAGACGGCTCAAGCCGAGCTGGCCGGGCTGGTTCGCAAACCGGTCGAGCTTCATCAAAATATGTTCCGCCTCGGCTTTGCGCTCACCTTCCAGACGCCAGCGTTGATTGCGGATCGTACGGAAGGGGAGAAGCAGGTCGATCGTGCCGGGAGTCTGGATGAACGGCAGCGTGCTCGCCTCGTCAAACCGGATCATCGTTCGCTCGCACGATTCCATGCCGATCGGGCCGTGCTGGCTCATGCCGTTCATAATGATCAGATCTCCGGGGGCCAGCTCATAAAACGTTTCGCCAATCAAGTAGGTACAGCCGCCGTCATGAACGTAATAAATCTCGTATTCGGGATGACTGTGAAACTTCGAGGGCATCTTGTAATCCGAACGGTAAGCAAATACATCAAGCCATGTAGATAAGGGAGCCATCGGTAACGCACCTCACTCACGGGTCAGCGTTTGCGCGCGGAGACAGCGCTTGCATCTATTGTAAGAGATCGCCGGTGGTAATGAAAGGGGAACTGAAATCCGGCTTTCTCCAGACGCTTCGCGAGGTTACTCACCGATCCCGACTGTGTTCGCTACAAACTTATCAACTAGCGGCCGGAGCGAAGGTATCCACTCCCTTGCACGCGTCAACGTATGGGTTTGCACGTCAAAGGACTGTCCGGGTGTTTTACTGAACCATTTCCTTTGTGCAGGGGACTTCTCACCGTATGAAGCTGCCAGCGCCTTACTGGATTTCATAAACGGCAGATGTATGAAAAGGAAGAGATTTATCGTTTCTTAGAAAAGAAAGGTTGGCTGCATCTCCTTTCAAACACTATAGAGTCAGAGGAGGAATTATCCCGTGCAAGTGTTTAAAAGCAAGCTGGAAATGCTCGAACCTCGCGGCAATGTTAAGATGTCGCACGATCCGGACGGAATCTGTATCACATGTCCAAGTGACGACGGCTCTGTGGTTGCACCCGGAACGTATTCGATACCTGTAAGAATCGATCTGACCGCCAAAACCGATTCAACGAACATCCGATTAAAGTACGGCGACGGAGTCGCTATTCTGAATTGGGAATGCAACGATCACGAGCTGCGCGTTCACGATCCGGTTGATGGGAAGTACAACAACGGGGTGGCCGGCAAAGGGAGTATTCCGGTCGATGAATTTGTCCAAGTCAGCTGGATTCTTGATCCGGACTATATGCTTTTATTAGTAAACGGGGAAGTCAGGTTGTTCCGTCGAAACGAGCCCTATATGAAGCTGAAAAACGAAGGAATCCCTTTCCCGGAGCTGGAGGTTGGCGTCGCATCCGCGATGGGCTCGGTCGTAACGATCAAAGAATTGAATATTACGCCGTGGAACCATGCGGAGCATAGCGATATTCCTTTAGCGATTCTCGTCCCTAACCGGGTTTACGTCAAAGAAGGCGAGAGCCTGACCGTCAAAAGCTCGGTCTTTCCGGATACCGCAGCGAACCCAGGTATAACGTGGGTTTCGGACCCCGATCATCTGATTGCAGCTGGACAAGAGGATGGGAACATCCGGATTACCGGTGTCCAAAAAGGGCTCGTTGAACTAAAGGGTGTAAGCGAAGCGGGCGGAGTATCGGCGATTTGTCAGGTGATGATTCTGGACCCTTCTATCATGTATGTCATCAATCAGAGAGAACTGAAGCAAAAGATCGTGGTGATGAACTCCAATATATCGGGCTCCGAGTTTAACGATTGTTTTGCGGATGGTTTAGTATTCAAGGACATTTCACTGCCCAACGTGACGATCCAATACGCGGATTTGAAAAATTGCAACTTTCATGACATGAACATGAGAAACGGTAAGATTTCCGATGCAAACCTTAAAGGCTTACAGATAGACGGAGCGAATATCAGCGAGCTGAAAATCCGCAATGCGGGCGCCAAGGAAGGTCCTATTACGATCGAACACGTAAGTATGCCGAACAGCAAGATCCTGGATTCCGATCTGACGAATGTAGAAATATCGAATTGTAACATAAAAGGTTTGAGAATTAACGGGATTTTGATTGAGGAACTGATGAAGAAAAGTGTAAATTAATTTTTGAACGATCGGTGAGGATAAGAGGAAAATAAAGTAATAACGAAATGATACCCATTATTTACATGGCCCCTGTAGTAAAATAAGCTAGAGTACTTACATGGGGGGGAATCATGGAACACATAACCGATCAAATACGAACAAAAGCGGAGCAGCTGTTAAACGCTAAAGTCGACGAGATCCGAAAAGTCGAAAACGTTCCGAACAATACCGTCTATAAAATGTGGGTGCAAAACAAACCTTACATTTTTAAAATATACAAGCAGCGAAACTGGCCGGAAGACGGGAAGCTTCTTTTTGTCAATCGGCAGCTGGCTAAACACAAGATTGGGCGTGCTGCGATTATTGAGTTCGGTCGGAGCGATCCTCATTTCCATACGGGATATGTGCTTGAGGAATGTTTGCCCGGTAAAACGGCAGATCAAATCGTATTTAACGAACAAACAGGCTTAGCCTTTTACGAAAAGCTCGCGAGACTGGTATCCCGCATTCACAAGATCCGTATACCAAACTTTGGCTACATTGGGGGAGGAATAGCCGGGTACCCGTCTTTAGTTGATTTTGTCAGTGAAGAGTTTGATGAGAGAGCGAAAAACCTGATCAAAATGCGACTATTCGATCCAACCAGCTTGCTCGAAATAAAGAACATGGTTACCGACAGACTGCGATTATGTGACGGCCACCCCTCCGTATTGTGTCATGGCGATTTATCGACGAAAAATGTAATCGTTGACGAGCAGGGCGAGCTTACTTTAATCGATTGGGACGACGCTATGTCGTACAACTGGATCGCCGACCTGTCGAGAATGACCTATTGGATGAAATTTAAGTACCATGCTGACGAATATGAACTATACAGAGCTTGTTTTATGGAGTATTACACAACGGATTGCAGAAAAAGCGATTTTTATCAATTTGAAAACCTGTTTCATGTATGGATCGGATTGGATTTTTTGAATTATTATGCCAATCGGCCCCAGTATAAAGACACCATGAGGTTTTTCAAAGAAACCGTGAAACAACTGGATTCGAAAACAGGATAGATGAAACTAGAAGTTGGAGCTCCAAATCTGGAACAGTGGGGACGTTCAGCAGCTTTTTACCGTAGAGAAGGTTTTACCGAAATAGGGCCGCGGTTGAAACTAAGCTTGTGAAATAGTAGCAGTTTGGAACAATTCATCTGGTTGGGAGGTCCATATGCTTTATTTAATTGGAGGCGCTTCGAGAAGCGGGAAAACAACTACGGCCAAAAAGATGATGAAAGAAGCGGGCATTCCTTACTTTTCTTTGGATTATTTAATGATGGGTATCGCAAATGGCGTGCCCGAACTTGGAGTCCAGCCGACCGAGGGCGACTTTCTGACCGGTCAACGGCTGTGGAAAATCGTCGAACCCTTAATGACCGCGATGGTTGAAAACGGAATCGATTACACCGTAGAAGGGGTTCAACTGCTGCCGGCATTCGTTGCGCAGTTTCAACATAAATTCGCGGGGGACGTAAGATGCTGTTTCATCGGTCAAGCGGAGCTGGATGTGACAGCTGTTGTAGAGATGAAGCTTCATTCCAGCGCCACCGAAAATGACGGGTTCAAGGACCTGAATCCTAATGAAGCGTTGGCTGAAATGAAGAGGATTCAAGCAGACAGCGCGAGGTATAAAGAAGAGTGCGAAATGAACCATCTTCCTTATTTCGAAAGTTCATCGGATTTCCATCGTACGTTGGATCAGGTTGTAGCTTATTTAATAAACAAATAGTAGAAGGTAGTGTGCGCTCAAAGGCGACATGGACGCTTCGCTTTCGTGAATACCGTGCTTCATCGGACTGTGCCATCCTTACGTGGGCGAGCTCTGACTCCTTTTCTTTCGCACCGCGCGCAGTTCACAGCGCGCGGTGTTTTGCTGCATGACGGCGGTCGATCCGATCACAGCTATCCATAGCCATATGCGATCAGGACATCAGCTTTTCCAACAATTCGATAGAGCCAAGGGTGAACGGTTCGCAAGCCGACTCCGTGAAGGGGGTCGTCTTCATTTCATAACCCCCCAAGCCGTCGCGGAATGCTTCCAGGGTCGGCAGGTAGCCGGTGTATCCATTGCCGAGACTGCTGAACAACGTATGAGTAAAGGGCGATCTCGCTCCGATTTTACCGACATATCCATTGAATATTTCTCCGGAAGCCGTCAATATAGCCAAGTCCCCCAAACGTACAGCCATTAGGACAACATCCATATGAGAACGGTGGAACCCGCTGACAGTCGGTAGTTGGACGACCATCTGCATCGTTCTTAACGGAACGGAGGCAACGGTTGATATCCTCTGCATCGCTTCGGCGATATCGCCGCGCAGCTTCCGTCCCGCCTCGACGACAAACGGATAAGTATCCTCTTTCATCCCGCTGGTAGGACCGCATAGGAGTGGGCCGACATCCCCGGTGAATCCTTGCAGGAACAGCGAGACAAAGCCGTCTCCAAAATCGTTCTCGACCGAGTTCATCGCGAGTCCGACCATCTCCGAACTGATCCGGTTTGCGCTATTCCACACCATCGTTGGATGTACGGCGCAATTGACGATGCTTGCAACCGGTGTGCCGTCCAACGATTCGAAGAGGAGCACGTAGAGCGACTTGTCGACCGGGAGTTCAGGATTCGCTTTTAGCCCGGGTCTGCGGTTCGCGGAGATGCTGCACCCCCCTGAACCGACTTTCAGTCGCACGGACACAAGGGATTGCGTTAACTCGCGAATCTTGTCGCGAATGCGGGACGTGTATTTCTCGCTGAAGTGAACAGGGGCGCTATGCGTATGCGTGGCATTCACGGTCACGTGTTCTTCCGCAATGCCTGCGGCTTCCGCCCAGGACCGCCGGGTACCAGATGGAAACGTATTGCTGAACCCGCGATAAAGCCATGGACGTCCGGACGGATCGGGCACCTCCACGAAATCTTCATTGGACAGGCCGCAGTCCGGGCTGACGATCACGCATCGGTTTTGTCCATCGTCCAGTATGGCGATTCTGGCATACAGCTCATCCATAATATCTGTTGCCGGATCAGCCGCGAATTGCCTCGGGTCGTATCCTTGCAAAGGCATCGTTTCTTCGGGAGTAATATTTACTTTACCGAAAGCGGCTTTCAATGTTCCGGTCATATCGGTCACCTCTTCATATAATTCATTTATTTAAATATATTATGAATAAATCGAGTTGTAAATTAATTATTTGAATTTAATTATTGACTTACTTGCATCCTCTCCAGATTTGAACGAAGAGAGGTAGTCGTGATATGCTTTATAGAATAAATTATATTGAAGGCCGGAAGGATGAACCGACACCATGCGTGAAGAGATAATGAACAATACCATGAAAGCATTAAACGAACGCGAAATCGAGGCTCTTCGATGGATTCGCCGGCATGACGGCATATCGCGCAAGGCGCTCGCCGAGGCGATGGGTTTGTCGCAAGCCAGCATAACCAATATGAGCAAAGAGCTGATAGACCGGCAATATGTTGTGGAGGGCGAGCGGGTCGGCCAAGGAATGGGCAGAAAAGAGGTGATGCTGCAAATTAATCCAAACAAGTTTCGTTACTTGGGGATCGATATCGGAGGTTACCTTTTCCGAATAGCTTTATCCGACAGCAACCTTACGATCATCCGTGAGCAAGTTTGCTTAATTGAAGAGTTCAAGCGCGATAAGGACCCTCTACCGGCCATGCTCGAAAAAATCAACCGTTTTCTTGAAGATGCGGGCATATCGGCATCCGAGATCGATGCGGCAGGGATTGGAGTAAGCGGCATTGTGGATGCCGCTCGAAGACGCATTGTGAATGTACCTAATATCGCAGATTGGCAAGAGCTGGACATCGTATCGGTATTTGAACGCCATCTGGGATGCCCTGTTTTTTTGGACGAAAGCGGACGGGCCATGGCAGTCGCCGAGAAAGTGTTCGGGCAGGCCAAATTGGTTAACGATTTTATTATCGTACATATTGCTTACAGTATCGTAGCTGGAATTACGATTAACGGACAACTGCTGCGGGGTTTTAACAACGTAGGCGGACTTCTGGGCCATATTACGGCGGACGAGCGCGCCGGAAGATGCTTATGCGGCAACTACGGATGTCTGGAAAACCTTGTCACGTTTCCGATGATCAAGTCGGCGTACCAGCGTGAATCGGGCAACCAGGACTCGGTTCTGGATGCGCTCAAGAAGAACGACAAGACCGCGATCGACGTTTGTATCTCCGCCGGCAAAGCGATCGGAATCGCTTTGAGCAATACGGTCAATTTATTTAATCCCGAAGTCATCTATATAAGCGGTCCCGTATTCGAGAATCTGCCGATCGTCTTCGAGGAAACGAAACGAACGATTCTGCTGCGTGCCAATCGCTATGCTACCGTAAATTTACGGCTGCTTTCCAGCTCTTACGGCCACAATCAAGGCATGATGGGAGCGCTCGCCTTGGCCGGTACATCGATTCTGGCGTAAGGGTGGAAGCTTCTCCATACATTCCTGATCATGAAGGAACTTTTTTCGCTAATCGTTTATTCTCGAGCAATCGAAACAGAATAGACGAAGTAACGGAAAGGAGTTCCTTTATTTCATTCTGGAATAGGCTCCGAATATAAGCTTTTCTTGTGACTGCTGATAACGAACATTTTTTTTGAATATATAATTTAAAATATGTATAGAT
>NZ_JBYUPU010000039.1:0-69604 GCF_058135425.1 Paenibacillus sp. MAH-35 | reverse complement strand
ATATAATTTAAAATATGTATTTACTAAAATAGTATCATGTTATATAATTCATAATATAAATTAAATTAAATCTTCTAGGAGTGATCCCGTTGGAAGCGAGCAAATGTAATGACCGCAAACCCGTGCGGACAAAGCCTTGGTCATTCGGGCTGATAAGTTCAGAAGAGATCGGGGACTTGGAGAAGGAATACGTGCTGCGAGTCCTGCAGAAGAAACGCTTGTTCCGTTACGGCGGCAGACAGGATCAGTCGGAAGCTTACGCACTCGAGCAAATGTATAAGGAACGGACAAAAGTGAAGCACGGTTTGGCTGTGAATGCCGGCACATCCGCCCTCATCTCCGCATTGATCGGGGCCGGAGTCGGTCCGGGGGACGAAGTCATTATTCCTTCTTATACGTATATCGCCACGGCAACAGCTGTACTGATCGCTCGAGCCGTTCCGATCATCGTTGAGGTGGACGACAGTTTGACGATGGACCCGCAAGCTTTTGAGGCTGCCATTACGCCACATACAAAAGCCGTCATTCCGGTTCATATGCGAGGCGTTCCTTGCCAGATGGACGAGATCTTGGCGATTGCGGACAAAGCTGGTCTGACCGTGATCGAGGATGTGGCTCAAGCGAACGGCGGATCGTATAAAGGAAGGGCTCTCGGTTCGCTAGGCCATGCCGGCTGCCTCAGCTTTCAGCAATACAAGCTGGTTACGGCGGGCGAAGGCGGGATGCTGCTGACGAGCGATGATTCGATTTATGCCCGGGCGAGTATTTACCATGATTCGGCGTTTACGTTTTGGGGCAAAGACCGCTACGCGCGCTGGGGGACAGAAAGCAGCGTCGACTTTGATCCGTTCCCCGGCGAGAATTACCGGATGAGCGAGCTGAATGCCGCTCTGGCTATGGCTCAATCACAGCGAATCGATTCGCTAGTAGATCGGCTGCAGAGGCTGAAAGGCCGGATCGTGGAAGGAATTCGCGATATTCCGAACATCCAGCTGCAACGTATCCCGGACCCGGCAGGGGACGTCTCGTACAGTCTCGTGTTTTACTTGCCGACAGTGGCGCAAGCGCAGCGATTCTCAAGTGAATTGCAGCAGGAAGGAATCCCGAACGGTACGATCGACAATAACGGCTTCGCAGACCGGCACATCTATAAAAACTGGACTTATGTGATGAATAAGGTAGCGATATCGGTCAAAGACAATCCATGGACGAATGAGCATTATAAAGGCCATGTGGAATATGCTCCAGATATGTGCCCGCGTACGCTGGATTGGCTAAGCAGGGCGATATCCGTATCGCTTCATCAATCGATGACGGACGAAGATGCCGACGATCTGATCGAGGCCGTACGCAAAGTGGCGGCGACTATATAGATGGAGGCAGGCGCCGGGTCTTGTTGCCTGGGCGCGAACGGGGATATTTTCGGGATAAAGGCCGGTACGCATCGGGATGATCGGCTATAAATTCATGGGCAAGGCGCATAGTCACGTCTACCGCGATTTGCCGTTTTATTTCGATACGGAAGCGGTGCCCGTCATGCGGGCGATCGCGGGAAGGGACCCGGACGGGACGAGAGCGGCAGCGGAGAAAATGGGCTGGGCCGCGTACGAGTCACAGATGGAGAGATAGATGGCTTAAAGCGCTGGAATTGTTTGCAGGGCCGCATTTGGATGCGGTTCTTTTTTTCGTATGACGCACCTATCGCCGGAATCGCCGGTTAGCTCCTGGTGCTGTGCATGAAGCGCATACACGTGCCGGTTATCCTTTGTACAAGCGGAAGAATGACTTCCGTTATTCTCGCAAGATGCGCAATTTTCACGCATTAGCGGAAGTTTGGTTTCCGTTATTTCCAATTTGCACGGTGAAATAGACGATGGAACTGAAAATAACGGAACTCATTGTTCCGCTATTTGCTGATTTTCTGCCGCGAACAACAGATAACGGAAGTAAAACTTCCGCTAGAAGCATCAAACAGGCGGATTGGAAGCCGGTTGCTGCCTGCCGGACGATTCGGCTGTTACGCAGCCCGATAACCTCCACCGTAAAAAAGGATAAGAACGTGTTAAAAACCGTCATATCCGAAAGGAGGTCATCCGAGGTATCCTCTTCTCAGGAGGGGACGATACTTATGAGGCAATTGGAGGAGCATATCGAACTGGGGGAGGAGAAGATCAGTACACAACTAAAACAAAAACCGATACGTGCTGTTATCATCGGTGCCGGACACCGCAGTATGCTGTATGCGTCGTATTCCGTCTCGCATGCCGACGAGCTGGAGATCGTAGGGGTCGTGGAACCGGACGACGTGCGGAGGAAGATGGCGATGGACGCCTACCGTCTCCCGCCGGAGCGCTGTTACACGTCGATCGAACAAATGACAGCCGGACCGCTCATTGCGGATGTCGCTTTTAACGGCACGATGGATTATTTGCACGTGGCGACGACGCTGCCTCTACTGGAAGCGGGCTACGATGTCCTTCTGGAGAAGCCGATCGGAGTGTCCGAGGAGGAGGTACGCGAACTGCAGGCGGCTGCGAACCGGTTGGGGCGCACGGTAATGATTTGCCACGAATTGAGATTCGCGCCGTTTTACGCGGAGATTCGCAAGCGGATTCTCGAAGGAGCGATCGGCGAAATCATCAACATGCAGTTTGCGGAAAATGTAAGCTACCACCATATTGCCAGCGCGTACGTGCGCGGCAAGTGGAACAGCCAGAAGAGCGGCGGTTCCTCGATGCTGATGGCCAAATGCTGTCACGATCTGGATTTGATGGTATGGATGAAAGCGGGCATCCGGCCGAAGCACGTCTCCAGTATGGGGGGACGGATGTTTTTCCGCGAAGAGCAAAAGCCGGCCGGGGCGGGCACGAGATGTCTCGTGGACTGTCCGCTCGTCGACAGCTGCGAATATTCCGCCAAAAAGATGTACTTGGAACTCAACCTATGGGGCGCCTATGTATGGCACGGGATTGAGCATCTGGGCGAGCGGCCTACCGAGGAGCAAAAACGGGAATCGCTTTGCACGGACAATCCGTTCGGAAGATGTGTATGGGCAAGCGATAACGATGTCGTCGATCATCAAGCGGTTGTTGTGGAGTTTGCTGACGGAGGGACGGGCACGTTCAGCTTGAACGGCAATACCGCCAAACCGTGCCGTCGCCTGCATCTGGTCGGCACCCGCGGCGAGATTGAAGGCGTGCTGGAAGACGGCTTTTTCACGCTCCGTTATCCGGACTTGTCGGCGCCCCACGGTTACCGGGAAGAGCAGGTGAACGTCGATGTGACCGATAATATGCATGGCGGCGGCGATATGCGGCTTGTAACCGATTTCCTGCGCGTCGTCCGGGGAGAGGAGCCGTCCCTGTCTACGACCACTCTCGACGATTCGGTGTACGGCCATTTTGTCGGATTTGCGGCAGATCGGTCCCGAGTCGGCGGACAGCAGGTTCAACTGTAGTCCAACTGTAGCCGTTTCCCCCAAAGTGACGAATGCGTTGAGTGCTAACGCCGGGTCCTTTCGGGGGACTCCAAACTCCATAAGCTGAGAACGCTTTCATCTTTGCGTCTTGATGCAAAATTACTTGTATCGCAAATTCATTTTGAACAAAACAAGGGGGATCAACCATGAAACTTTGGAAAAAAACGATGGTGCTCGGTTTGTGCTTGCCTGCTCTTGCTTTATCTGCATGTTCGTCCGGTACGGGCGGCGGCGGGGCGACGGGCGACCCAACTGCGCCGGAAGCGCCAAAACAAATAAGCAACGATCCGGTTACGCTAACGATCTACTATTATGGCGGAGACTTGACGGATGAAGAGTTCCAAACGTATTTCGTAAAACCCGTCGGCCAGAAATATCCGCACATCACGCTTAACCTGGTGAGAAACGCGCCGGGAACCAAGCTGGAGGACCTGGTCGCAACCGGAGCTTCGCCGGACTTGATCTATTCGCCGAAGGGGTACATGGAAGATTTCTTCAGCTTGAACATCGTGCAAGATCTGGACAGTTACGTTCGCGAGCAGAAGATGGACCTGGGCCGGTTCGAGAACGTGACGATTGACAGTCTCCAGTCGTATGCGCCGAAATTCAAATTGGCAGCGCTGCCATTCTCGTATAACAGCTCGGCGTTGTTTTACAACAAAGATATTTTCGACAAATTCGGTGTCGCCTACCCCGTCGACAAAATGACCTGGGACGATGTGATCGAGCTTGGTAAGCGGGTATCGCGCAAGGACGGGGACGTGTTCTACAAAGCGATTTATCCGTCATTGCTGACCCAATTCGCTTCACAGCTAGCCGTATCGTATACCGATCCGAAGACGGGAGCGCCGGTGCTGGACCAGGACAGCTGGAAAAAAGCCGCGACTACGTTCAAGCAGCTGTACGACTTGCCTGAAAACCGGACGACAAAGCTGAACAACTTTTTCGTGGAACGGGATGTGGCGATGTATGCCGGTGTAACGACGTATACGTTCGGTCAAGTGAAAGAGCTGGCAAGCAAAGGTACGCCGCTTAACTGGGACCTGGTCTCTTATCCGAACTACGCGGAGACCCGGGGACAGTCGATGGCGCTGGATTCGCTCGTGCTGATCATGACTTCCGCAAGCAAGCACAAGGATCAAGTGTTCCGCGTGATGGACGTCGTGACGAGCACCGACAGCCAGCTTGCACTGAGCAAGGTCGGCCGTCTGCCTGCGCTGAAAGATCCGAAGCTGAAAGAAGAGTTCGGCAGCAGCAATCCTGCGCTGCAGGGCAAAAACGTCAAAGCGCTGTTCCTGAATACGCCGCCGATTCAAAATATGGGGCCGTACGATCTCGAGGTCGCCCGCCTGGTGAACTCGATTCAAGCGAAGCTGACCAACGGAGAAGAGGATGTGAACACGTTTTTGCGCAATGCGAGCGAGCAGGCGAAGCTGAAGATTGCCGAGAAAAAAGCGACGGGCGGCTGAACCAAACCGTATCCCGTAACCGTTCTTTTATGATAGATTGAAGAAATAAATCATCTATTATAGGGAAGTTGGCACGGCGCATTCCGAAGCTGATACGGCGTATGCGGACATGCACGGGAAGGGGAGACGGATGATTCATCTGAACGATCATGTGGAACCGATCCATTATCAGAGTGACTTGCTGGCGATCAAGATCATTGAGGTGAGGAACGACTGGGAGCTTGGCCTCTTGAGATGGCATTATCACAAAGAGCTGGAGTTCATTTACGTCAAGAAAGGGTCTGTCGTGTTCCATACGGTCGATCAAAGCTATCGGCTGCATAAGGGGGACGTCCTGCTGATCGGCTCGAACCAGCTGCATGCCAACCAGCGACCCGATTGCGACGAAGCTGTCTATCTCGTGATGCATGTAAAGCTGCTTCCCTATTTTGAACCGGCGATTACGCCCTACTACCATTATTTCTCCGAGTATCATCGTCCGCTTAGCGAGCTGAATGTTATCTTTCGCGATAATGACGAAGTGAGACGTTTGGCTGGACAGAACATCCGGCATATTTTCAAGGAAATGCAGTCACAAGCAGACGGTTTTGAAATCGCGGTTAGTCTGTATTTGAAGCAGATTTTGCTTAGCCTGTACCGGAACGACCGTAAACGGGCCGATGTGCGCAACCGGACGGACCTGCACGCGCTCCAGCCTGTGTTCCAGTATATCGACCGGCAGTTGACGGACAAAATCGAGATGAAAGAGGCGTGCAAGCTGCTGAACATGAGCTACAGTTACTTTTCGAAGCATTTCAAGGAAGTCGTGGGGACGTCGTTCATCGAATACGTCAACTTCAAACGGATTCATATGGCCGAGCGGCATCTCGCGACGAAATCCGCCAGCATTATCGAAGTGGCACGTATGGTCGGGCTTGAGAACATTACCCACTTTTACCGGCTGTTCCAGAAGTATAACGGCTGTACGCCCAAACAGTACGTAGCGCGGTTGAGACAGCGCGGGTAGGCGACGCGGGGGAGCGGCAGGCCGTATCCTCGGTCTGGAAAAGCCCAAGACCTTCGCTGTTGTGCGAGCATCAAAAAGTGCCTCTCGGCAGATGAGCCGGGAGGTTTTTTGCCGTGCCCACGCCGGAAAATGTAAGTTTGTGAAAGAGGGACAGCTGCAAGGCGTTACTTCGTCTAGTAGCTAATCCTTCGATGAGGCAGATCGGCAACCGCAACCCAGTTTCCGCCGGATGACAGCGGCATGCTATGTTCAATCGGTACGACATATCGTTTGCCGAGATTGTTCGAGTTTTTTTATACGAGTTTGTAAGATTCCAGTATGTGCCATTACCTGGCATAATGACAATATCCAAGTACAAGGAGTTGAGCAGCGTGTCGAATTCGAAGCTAATTATTCGAGAGGTCCGGCAAGACGACGATTTCGAGCAGATGGCTAGCTGGTTAAAGGCAAATGGAAGGTCTGCGGCACTTCATGCCGATCAAGTGAGAACTATGTTCTTCCCCAAGACGTGGCCGTTCCCGCGGAAAAGTTACGTGACCGAGGTGGAGTCGAAGATTGTAGCAATGATGATGCTTGATCTGAGGGATCGGCATGGAGTTATCACGTGTACAATCCAAGAGGCGGATGTCGATCATCTCGAAGTGCTGAACGGGATGCTGGAAAAGTGTGCGGACGATATCCTCGAGCGGGGAGGCACGTATCTGGCGTATTTTGCCCAAACGGAGTTCGGACAGCTGCAGAACCGGGAGCTCTATCTGCTCGAACGTCTGGGCTTTCGCACAGCGGATGAATATATGCGCATCTCTGCCCGCCTTTCCATGGACGAATGGGAGCCGCCCGAAGTACTGGACACCGCTTCTATGTGCGTCGATACACTGAGTTTGGAAGAGGTGCATCGGATTTTGACCGATGACGGCAATGCTCCGAATGCGATCATTTTTCAGCACCAGTTTCAAACGGTCGAGACCAGTAACGTGATCCTGACACTGCGCAACGATCAGCGGGAGATCACCGCCATTGCCTATTATAAGGTGAAAAAGGTAGACCCGAGCAGCGACGTTTTGTCGGCGACCGCTTTCAACCTTCACTTTCGTCCAGCATTCGAATTGACGAAGCAAGAGAAAAGGCAGTTTCTGCAAGGCGTCTTGTACTCGATGAAGCAGCTGGATATTCGCAAGGTCAACTCCTTAATGTCTTTGAAACATGTGGATGTGTTTACGCTAATGGTTCGGGAAGGATTCGACGAGATCCGCAGCAGTTTTTTTGCCTTAACCAAAGCGATCGGGAGCGGACATGAAACGGTATAAAAACGCGCGCGATGTGCTGCCGGAAAGTCTCATTCGGGAAATCCAGAAATATGTCAGGGGCGAGCATCTGTATATTCCGCAGACCGAACGGAAAGGTTGGGGAGAAACAAACGGAGCGCGGGACGAGATGGAACGGCGGAACAAAGAGATCTACCAGAAATACATGGACGGGATCGGAGTAACGGAGTTGTCTGAAATCTATCATCTGAGCGAAGAACGGATACGAGGGATTTTGTATGAGCTGCATACGGAGTAGACGGTGAGAGTAACAGGGGAAGGAGTGATACTTCAGGAGGCTGACGATGCAAAGCAGCTTTTGTTGAGAAGCCTGGATGTATGAGTTCTTCCCCGTACTACGGCGCGTAAAGGGCTTCCTTACTAGTCGCTAGTCGAGTCAGCTGGCGTCGCAAGCCGCTTATCGTTGTTTATCGTGGCCGCGCGGCTCTCTGTCCTGCTTCAAACTGGGAGGGAAGCGGATAGAAGTGGTTTGCAGCTTTTATTTGGACCGAAAACCGGCTGGGGCACGGAATAAGAGCGGTTTGAAACTGCTAATATCAGCGAAAAGGGCGCAGAGCCCTTCAGGTGGGGGAAATAGGGGGTGCAAACCCGCGTCTATTTGTCAATGTCAGCCCAATATGCCGAAAATAGAAGCTGCGAGAGACCCTTATAGGGTTAGGTAGCCTGTACGCATTATGTCTCAGCGAAACCCAACGTGATCGGTTCGCAAGAAACGGACGTTCTGCCCGGCTCAGTCGGGACAGGTTCCTGTTGAGAGGATCGCAATTGCTCCGGAGAAGACACCTCTTCTGTGTGGTAGTGGCAGCTGAACGCTCTCACTTTACCAAACGAAGCGGTGTTTTCTAGTTAGGGTAGAGCCCATACGCAGGTTTCGTTTCAGCGAAGCCGACTCGTTTTGCCCGCAAGAAAGAGAGGTACGGTCTCATCTGAAGTTGAAGGGTTCCCAAAACCTCATCAATAAGCGGCTGGAGCCAAGGTACCCATTCTCTTCCACATACCAGAGTGCGGATCGCACATCAAAGGACCGTCCGGATCGTTCCGGACGGTTTTCTTATCATGCTTGTCCTTGTCACGATTTTGTTTATTTGTGCTGATGTACAAAACGAACGATTACGGAGAGTCTAATGTACAAAATTAAAGATTGACAGCGGTTTCACAACTCCTATAAGATGTAATTAACACAATTTTACACAATTAACAACTATTGATGTACAAAATAACCATTGTTTGTACATCAGGAAGGAGGGGGAGTTATAAACCGACCATCCAAGGAACGGTTCCAGTATCAGCTGGACAACGTGATCGCTACGCTTCGTCAAGAGATTATCGATGGAACCTATGCGCCTCAGTCGTATCTGCCTTCAGAGATGGCCTTGTCGAAACGGTTTCAATTTAGCAACAAGTCGATCCGCAAAGGGCTTGAAGTGCTGGAAGAGGCGGGCTTCATCCGCAAAATTCCCCGGGTCGGCAATCAGGTTCAACCGCTGCATCCGCATACGACGTTACGTTTCAACTGCAGCCGGACCATATTGCGAGATTTGCAGCTGGAGAAGCTGATCGACGATTTTCACCAGTTGTATCCGCGCATTCAGATCGAAACGGTTCCGTACTACAGACCGGTACCGGAAGTATTAAGCAGCGAACACAGCGAGATGGATCTGATCAGCGTCAATAACCACCAATTCCAGGAGCTCGTCAAGCAAGGCTTGGCCGAGACGTTTGCGCCTTTGCCGCAGCCGGAAGAGACGCATCCGCTCCTGCTGGAGCCGTTTCGTGACGGGGGAACGCTTCGTGCTCAGCCGCTTGTGTTTGGTCCGGTCGTTCTTTGTTACAACAAGGCGCATTTTGAGGAATCCGGCATTCCGGAGCCGGACGGAAGCTGGACTTGGGATCAGTTGTTCCGCAGTGCGACAGCTTTATCGAATGGCGCCGGCCGTTACGGCTTTGGCTTCCATGCCATATCGGAAAACCGCTGGCCGATCTTTTTGCTGCAAAGCGGCAGCCGAAGCGAGTGGGAAGCTCCGTGGGAAAGTGAAGCGCTGCGGCGAAAACTCGCGCACAACATGAGCATCTGCAAAAACATTTTGCATGACCGCGCTATGTCGCCGCTGTACTTGTCGCAGGATGACAAGGAAATTAACCGGTTGTTTCGGGAAGGCAAAATATCCATGCTGCTCGCCAGTTATCCGCAGTTGAACGATTTTCTCGAATCCGGCTTGGACTTTGATGTATCTCCAGTTCCGTTCCAATACGATCCGGCGACTCTTTTCTTTTCCATTGGCGCCGCCGTTAACCGGTATTCCGAACATAAGGAAGAGGCTATGCTTTTTTTGCAGTATATGGCGTCGCAGAGAGCCCAGGAAATCATCCAGGCGCATTCGCTCAGCCTTCCGAGCTGCCGGCGGCTGTGGGAACGGCCCGTTGCGGGCCGGCAGAAGAGACCGGACCGCTATGCGATGTTCCGGGAAATACTGTTTACGTTCCGGACGCATCACGATTTGTTTTTTTCGGAATCTCTTCGCCTGAGGCTGCTGAGCCATTTGAAGGAATATTGGGCGGACATGATCGATGTTGAGCAGCTGTGCGACCGCATATTCAGCGAAATTCGCGCCGATCGCGCGAACTAATGAGACCTGAAAGGTGATGGTTCTTTTGGAAAAGGAACAATCGACGGTATCGAATGGCTCGGACCATGAAGGGAAGGCTGCTCTGGCGTCTCCGTTGAGCCGAAGAACTTTATTGAGAACAGCGGGGATCGGCGGGCTAACCGTTGCTGCGGGCGCTTGGCTGAATCACCGGTTCAGCGGAGGTTTCTCCAGAGACGTATATGCAGTTACCGGAGATGTGTATGGCAAGAAGCCGTTCCTGGACTGCTGCGCGACGACGACGATCGCGGAGCTTCGTGCCGTAGGGAATCCGAGTGCGGCCCGTCTCTACTACGTCCGGGATGCGGGACAAGAAGGGGTCTTTCTGTATGACCCGGCGGATACGTCTACGGCGGACAATACGGGAACGGTGCTCGTATCGCCTTCCGTCGGAGCGAGATTCAAGCGGATGTATGACGGTTCCCTGAACGTCAAATGGTTCGGCGCCAAAGGGGACGGGGTAACGGATGACACGGCGGCCATCCGTCTTGCCATCGATGCGGCGCAGGGAGGTGCGGTCTTTTTCCCGGAAGGAACGTTCATCGTCTCGACGGATAGCGCCATCACTCGCGCAGCCTTTCTACTGACCGCCGATCATTCCGGCACGATGCTTCATGGGGCGGGCAACGGGACGGTGATCAAGGCGGTCCACGACGGGTCCGTCACCTGGTTTCATATGTTCAAGCTAACGACCGCCAAACGGATCACGGTGCGCAATATGAAGTTCGACGGGAACGCCGATGCCAACTGGTTAACCGATCCGGAGGTTTCCCTGAACGCTCACCATATTTTCTACTTCAATCCTCCTGCGGACGGGGATGTGGATGATATTTCGTTGTCCGAATGTACGTTTCGCGGGTCGTTTAATAGCGCGGTGCAAAGCTACGGAAGCTTCGCCCACCCGTATCCCCATCCGGAGACGAGACGGATTCGGATCGAAAACTGTCATTTCGAGCAGACCGGCAACCATGGGGTCGGTATGAACGAATGGGTCGATAGTATCGTAACGGGATGTACGTTTTACGATTTGGGGATGAAGCCTGTATTGGCGAACGGATACGGCTCGGGCATGTGTGTGGACGTTTCCGGCGGCTGTCACAACATCGTCGTCTCGGACAACGTCGGCGAGCTGACCGGGATTTCGGCGTTCAAAGCCGAAACGCACGAGAAGCCGAACAACGGCGGAACCGTTCCTTCCTCGCATGTGACGTTCTCAGGAAATATCGTCCGCAATTTCAAGCTGGAGCCGAATCTGGGGACCCAGTATGCCATTCGGATTAACGGCATTCGGATTACCGCGATCGGCAACCAGTTTGAGAACTATTACGGCAGGGGCGTCGATATGTCGCGATATGCCAAAGAATGCACGATCGTCGGCAATTTGTTCGTATCGAACGGGCAAACGATCGGTTCCGGCATCTACAACTCTTCAAACGGGGGGCGAATGCGAATAACGAACAACGAGATCCAAAACTCGGGTGGCTCGGGCATCGAATGTTATGCATCGAACGATCTCGTCATTGAGGGCAATACGATCCGGAATGCCGCTTATTACGGGATCAGCTTGACATATTGCCATCGGGTTGTCGTCAATGCCAACGAATGCGTGGACAATTTGCGCGAGGGCATCCTCGTGTCCGTCGGCAGCGACCGCGTCAATGTGGCCAACAACTTAATCTGCGATACGCGGGCGGGAGCGGCCCGGACTCAGCAGTACGGCATTCGACTGGTGGATAGCGCCACCAACCTCGAGCTTGCGCACAATCAGTCGTACAACAATACGACGGCAGATATCGTATATGGGACAACACCGATCACAACGATCGAACAGGGGTTCAAAACGTGGTATTCGAACAGCTTGCCGACGACAGGTGCCTGGAAGGAAGGCGACAAGGTGGTTTGCAGAAATCCGGGGACGGCTGGTCATATCGGGTGGATTTGTGTGTCGGCGGGGACGTTCGGCGCGACCGCACCCGCGTTTCAACCCTATGGCGTTTTGTAAGCTGGCGCGAACATGGAAGAAACGTTTCAGGAGAGAAACACGGAAAGAGGGGCGAAGCATGAAAACGAAATGGCTTGTGCATGGAGTTGCATGGGTGGTTGCGAGTACGATGTTGATCAGCTGTTCAGGAAAGCCGGACGCTATTACCGAGCCGGGGGTGTCGAAGGCGGAGGCCGTGCAGGAGGCGAAGCAGCTCAGCTCCGAACCGGTTACACTGCGCGTGAACAACTGGAATACGGCGTTTCAGCAAGCGGAGTTTGATACCTTTTTTGCCGAACCGGTCCGCAAAAAATATCCGTTCATTACATTGGAGTATTTGGATTTTACGAAAAGTTCCGCCAATACGCTCGAAAATTTGATGGCCGCCGGAAACACACCGGATATCGTATTCACGGATCATCCGAATCTGGCAGGCCTGCTGGAGTACAAGTATCCGCTGGACCTAAACGGATATGTGCGCGATTTCGCTGTTGATTTGAAGCAGGTGGACCCGCAGGTGCTGGAGGGAGGAAAATCGATTGGCAGCAGCGGGGAGCTGTTGGCGCTCCCGGTATATTCGGACCGGATGATGTGGTTTTACAACAAAGACGCGTTTGACCGGTTTGGAGTTCCGTATCCGAGCGACGATATGACGTGGGACGATGCGATTGCGACGTTCAAACGGCTGTCGCGGGTCGACGGCGGTGTGCAGTATTCCGCTTTCCGGACGATTAATCTGCTCATGACCGGCAGTCAATGGGGGCTTTCCCTGTTCGACAAGCAGACGGGCAGGCCATCGTTTCAAACGGACGACTGGAAAAAGTCGCTCGCACTGCTGCAGGAAATCAACAGCATCCCTGGGAATACCAAGCTGACGAACGAAGACTTTTATCAGAAGCAGACGCTCGCGTCGCTCATGCAAAGCTTCAATATTATGGTCAATCTGCTTGACACAGCGGAAAAGAACGGGCAAAAGATCAATTGGGACGTTGCTTCCTTGCCGCAATTCAAAGAGAAACCGGGCATCGCGGGTGCGAACAAGCCGCTTTACTTTATGGTGTCTTCGGCAAGTAAGCATAAAGATCAGGCGTTTGCTGCAATCTCTTACTTAATGTCATCCAAGGAAGCACAGACGATGTTATCGGAAAACGGAAAAATGCCGGTTCTCGCAGATAAGGACGTGCAGCAGGTGTTCGGCAAAAAGCTGAACATCTTGCAGGGCAAAAATGTCGCTGCCGTTTATAAGCACAAGATGGCGGATCTTCCGTATACGAATCGCTACAACCGATTGGTTCTGCTTGAAATCATCGGGGCAGGCAGCAACGTGCTGAACGGTACGGCCGACATTAATACAGCGCTGCGCGACGCCGAGGAACGAGCCAACAAAACCATCGAAGCAAAAAAGAACTAGCGTTTGCTTAATCGATGGCCCCCTTGCTCGGCGCCTTTTTCCTGAATCGCAAATGGAACGCCAGCCGGCAACTGATCAATGACGATATTCATCGTATGATCGTGGACGGTGCGGATGTGGCCCAGACGATGCGCTCTTGGACGAGATTTGCCTGATAAAAACATCATCACTCTCAGTCAAAAAGAGAAGACGCCTCCTTACCGTTGCTGTGCGGGAAAGGGAAGGCGTCTCTTCGTTTTCTGTGCAGAACGTATGGTCCGGATCAGCTAAAAGGGGACTCGCGTATCCTTTTCCGGTATTGATCGGGCGCGGTTCCGACTTGTTTTTTAAATACCCGGCTAAAATGGGAGGGGTGCTTGAAGCCTGCCTTATAGCATATATCGGTTACAGAGTCATCCAGACAGTGATGAAACATTATTTTCGCCTGATCGATCCTTCTTTTGAACAGGTAGTCAAACACGGTCATTCCGGTTACTTCCCTGAATACTTTCATCATATGGAACCGGTTCATATGAAGCTCCGACGCCATCCGGTCCAGCCCGATGTCCTCCATATACTTTTCTTCGATGTACGCCACGATTTGCTGAACATACCGTTCCCAATCGGAGACGCCGTTCCTGGCGGATTCCATCTCGCCCCGGCATAACTCATAGATCAGCATCAGCAGATCGTAAAAGGCGGCGAGCAGCCGGTTGCGGTGAACGGGGTCCTCTGAATAGTAGTAGCGGTTGATCCGCGATAAAATGTCTTCACACTCGGCCTTTGTCGCCGGACTTAATCGGATATGATGATTTCTCAACGTTTCAAACGGCTTTAATGGGTTGCAGGCAAGAAGATTGTGCCCGAACAGCTGAACCAGGTGCGGGTCGAAGGAGAACATCGTCCGGACATACTCGGCAGACCGGTCTACCTTGGGGCAATGCGGGGTCAATCCGTTCATAATGATCAGATCGCCCGGCTGCAGAGGAATGGTACGATCCCCCAGCACATAATCGCACCGCCCGCCGTGAAAATAGTAGATCTCATACTGCACATGCGAATGAACGAGAACCTGGCCTGCCAATAGTTTATTCCACTTGTAGTAAAAATGGTCGAATATGCAATATGAATGCGGTATCATCCCAATTCCACCTTGGCTCCTGCCGATTTTTAATTAGTATACAACATTGCGGGAGAGGAGGGAGCCGGATTTTTCGTCTGGTCGCCAAAGTTGTCCGCCAAAAAAACACTCCCAGTCATGTAACCGCCAAAACCGCCCACCAACGGTCAAGAGTCTGCATTAATGCCGTGATATAGTAGGAGTATTCAATGGACTGAACATGGGGAGGGAATGGGATGACAAAAGATCAGATCGAACGCTCGGCCGCCGCTTCCGGCGAAGGAATCGATTCAATCGGAACGACCGAATCGCTATCGAGAAGAAAATTGCTGACCGCACTAGGGGTAACTGGAGCTGCTGCGGCTGCTACCGGGTTTCTGGGGCTGACGCCAGCCGTCTCGGTGGCGAAAAGTGTTTACGGGGAAGTAGATTTTCAGGCGAAGGGGGTTAAACATCAGCTAGACGCTTTGACGGAGAGCGCCGTACAGGTCATTACGATCGCAGAGCTAAGGAGTCTGACCGGTCCCGCCTACGCCTCTGCGTATTATGTAACGGATCATGGAAAAGAAGGCGTGTTCGGTCTCGATCCGACGGATACCGAATCGGCGGATAATACGGGCACGATTATTGTAAGCGCTTTCGGATTGAGATATAAAAGAGGTTTTGCCGGACCGATTAGCGTCAAATGGTTCGGTGCGAAGGGCGACGGGGCAAACGACGATACGTCCGCGTTGCAAGCCGCCATCGATGCGGCCGCCGTAGAGGGAGGGGAAGTATTCCTTCCATCCGGCACGTACAAGATCGCCGCACGTTATACGTTCGCCGCCCCGGGAAGTATGAGTTTCGGGTATGCGCTTCGCGTTCCCGGCAACGTAACGGTCTCGGGTACGATCGGTACGCTGCTAACGCAGGCGATTACGTATGAGAATCGCAGAGTGTTGTTTTATATCGCCGGCTCTAATGTGGTATTCCGCAACTTGTCGATCGAGAACGCTTATACAATCGCTCCGGGCGGCAATCTGTCGAGCATCGAGTTCGGCGCGGGCGACGGGTTCGACGCTTCTTTATCGGTACCTATCGAAAACGTGCTGATTGAGAACATCGTCGTTCGGAGGTCCTGGCATCCGGTGAAATTCCATTTCAGCGATGGTTCGGGAACGACCGCGAATAACATCCTGGTGCGGGGAGTTCGCTCGTATCATGATCCGGTCTCCAAAAGCAGCGGCGGCATCAATTTTCGATCCACTCCTAACGGCCGTATTACCAGAGTCACGATCGAATCCTGCCAGATCCACAATCCGGTCACGTCAGCGGGAATCGGTTTGTATGGCGTGCATGAAGCTACCGTTACGGGCTGCCTGTCCACCGGGTCCGGTCCGAATGCTGCGGGCATCCAATTGGAAAACGGGGCCCGGGCAGTCGCCGTAACGGGCAACACCTGCACGGACAATATAAACGGCATATGGGCGGACGACTCCGTCGATGTCACGATTACCGGCAATACAGTGGTCGGGACGGGCAACGTCAAAGGAATCCGCGTGACGCACCAAGGTTACGCCGATGAGCCGGCCAAGATCACGACCGGGATCGTCGTATCGGGCAATAGTCTGCGAGGCTGCCGGATCGTATCCGAGCCGTTCGGCGCTTCTCCCGCAGGCGGCTTCGGCAGCCTGACGATTACCGGCAATGTGATTACCGCGGATGGTTCGAGCATTACGACCGCCATCCATACGACCCGTGTAGCGCAGTTAAATGTGGTCGGCAATACGGTCGTCGGTGCGGGTACGTACTCGCTGTACTTCTCTACGAACCCCGACGATTTGCTGGTCGTGTCGATGAATATGACGGCCAAGGCGTCTAGCGAAAATTCCGTTGGCATCAGAGTGACCGGCTTAGCCTCGAATATTAATCTGGTCGGCAATACGTTTGCCAACGGGGCCGATACGTTGGGCGGAGAAAACGGATCAAGAGTAGCCAACGCCGGAATCGGCGGTCCGCTTCATTGGCAACTTGGAAGCACGCGCATTATGGCAGGGGCCGGGTCGCCTGAGCTGGTTCGAAGCGCGCCTCCCGGATCGATCTATTTGAGAACAGACGGTGGGTCAACCTCCACGTTATTCGTCAAAGAGGTTGGAACAGGCACAGAAGGCTGGGTCGCCAAATAACGTATCGTTGGAACGCGTACGAGCTCGCCGCAGGGATGCGGCTTTTTTTGTGCTCGCTCAGACCGGTTAAGTCTCCATGTTCCGGAGTGACAACACTTGCTTATGAGAAGGAGTAAGCGAAGGAGTCGTGGGTGCGATCGATCGGGCGGTGTGTAGAAGGCTGGCTGGTAGGCAGGCAGGCTCGCTCGGGATGGATACGGAATGAAGCGGAATGAAGCGTCGGTCCAGCGTCAGTCTCTTCGTCCGTTTCAATCTGCATTCGGTTATGTCGAATTCGTATAAATCGCGATCGCCTATCGTTTCCTGCGTCTCCTGACAAATTCTTTTTCGGACCGCCGGTACTCATGGCTCATGCCGGCACCCCTTGAGTATGGTAATTTAAGGATATCTTATCCAGAATGGGGGCGAAATGATGATGGAAAAAGCGGCAGGGCAGGAGCGGGGGGCGTTATCGCGGGAAAGAGGCGGCGGGCAAGCGGTAAACGCGCAAGATCGCCGATATGCAGCGGCAGCCATGCCGATGTTGGCTGCAGGCGGGATTCCGCCGCGATCCGGAATGAACGTTCTGCAACTGCAGCGCACGATCGGGAACCGCGCGGTCGGCGCTATGCTGGAGCGGTGGACAAGCTCCAACCCGGGTAAACCGGCAGCGCCCCGGACGGGTTCCGCGGTCATCCGGCGCATGATCGACTCGGACGTTCCGGTGGCGACGAACTGGGAAACGCTGGAGAAGTACGTCTACCGGACATTGATCAACCCGCGCAAGCAAACGTTCGAGCAGTCGGTCCTCGAATATATCGAGACGAAAGCCGCCGGGCACGGGCAAATATCTACCCTGTGGGAGCAGGTGAAGGCCGGTTTGCAAAGCAAGGCGGATATCGGGGACGTCACTTCCAAGTTGACGGATATCCGCACAGGCATCAATACGGTCAAGGCGACAGAGCCGGATCATCCGAATAAACGGGGCATCGGCCCTTCGCAGGAACTGTACGAGACAATCCCGCAAAGCGAGACAAGCAAAACAGTTGCGGCGACGATCCGTCTAGCGCTGTTGAACGATTTTACCGCCAATGTGCAGTATAAAATAATCAAACCCAGAATTGGCCCGGCCAAAATGGTGCCTGACAAATACGGGGGCAATCCGATCGTCGGAAAATGGAGCGAGTCGTTCATGATGGGCGTGCTTGTCCTGCCGAACGATGAGATTCATGTGAGCCACAGCGGGTTTATGGGGCAGACGCAACACCAGGTGTTCGAACAGATCGTTCAAGACAATGGCGGAATCCCGGTTACCCACGATACGACGACGAAACATGATCAATTGACTCAGACCTTCACCGACATTTTGCAGCGGGAGATGCCCAAGCATCCCCATCATCAAATCGTTCAGGACAACGGCCGGGACAAGGTGCAGCACGATCATCCGACACACGGTACGGTGGTGGAAACCGGCAACCCGGTCGGGACCTGCGCCGCCCCGCAGGCCGTTCACCCGTTTAACGATCCGCGTTTGCCCGATTTTCCGGCTAATCTGACCGGCGATACCGCGATGGGGATGACGGAGGTGCTCGTCCGATACGAATCGAAAATCAAAGTAAAAATGAGCAGGGGGAAGGATAAAAAGTATATGGGCAATACGAACCCGGTCAAAGTGCTCGATATGAACGATGCCCCGCAATTGTACAGCGGCGGTCAGGATGTCGTATCTTGCCTGACCTGCCAGTTCCAGCTGCGAGAGACGTTGAAGCGTATCGTCGACCGCAGACGGAACGTATTGAACAAGGAAACGATCGAAAATCTCGAGAAAGCGTCAGGACGATACGGCCTGCTGGAGACTGCGGAGCAGCTGATCGCGGACTTGGGGGACAGCGATAAACTCGATGCGTTGGTACATGCGATCGAACCCGGAACCGGTAAAAACGATTTGGGCGATGTGAGCTCGGAGACGGCGGAGCTTCGCGAGGCGGTCACCGCGTACAAGGAGGCGATCGGAAGTCTGGCGAAGCAGCAGACCGAGCAGCCGGAGCATATCGAATGGGACCGCGGAACCGAGCCGGAACGGGCGGCGACCGATTTCAAGGCGTTAACCGGCAAGGAAAAAAAGGTGCGACAGGAGCAGGGCAAAATCGCGCTTGGCCGGCACAAGCTGGTCGGCAAAAGCATCGATATCGATAAATACGTGGAAGCTGCAGAGAGAAGAAGTAAGGAAGTGGAGAAGGCCTCGCAAAGCGCCCGCAGCAAAAAACACGCCGCTCCCGCAATAACCGATCCGGTAGCCGAAGTGGAGCGGGCGGAGCGAGCGCTTGAAGAGCTGCGTGAATTGCGTATACTCGGGATCGGCAACGCGGAATCGCTGGCCGCTCAAATCGCGGAGCGGCTCGACCTGTACATCGAGGCCGGTCGCAAACTGTCCGGTCTGGCTCCAGAAAAGACGACTGAAGCGGAACAACAAAACGCGACAATCGACGAAATTGCCAAAGAGCTGCAGCGGCTTGTGCGGCAAGTGCCGAGCAAGGAAGAGGCGTATGCCGCGCTTAGAGAGGAGAAGTCACTTCAAGCGGCTGACGAAGCTAAGCAATCGAGCTTATCCCGTTACGCGGAAAGCAACACCAACACGCGGGAAGCGGAAAGGCAAGAGGCGATGCTGCGTCGCGGAGCGGAGATTGATGCCAACCAGGCGAGGGAGAGACGGGAGAATAAAGCGCTTAAAGAAGCGGAGAAGCTAGAGTCGCTTGCTGGCGATATCGCCAGAATGTATGACATGTCGCTTAGCGCCGCGATCGTTTATCTGGCCTCTCGGCTTCAGGCGGTTCCCGACGATAGTCCGAATCCGATGGAGGACGCTTATTTGTAGAACCGCTGCTGAGGACGAAAGCCCCTTCTAACACCGGAAGGGGCTTAGATAAGCTGCTATGTATGTTGAACTAAATATCTTCGATGATACAACCCAATGTAGAGTTAGGCGACGTGGAAAAAGCTGTGGTTCGCCTTTTGTGAGCCTATGATCCCAAGCGACAGACCTACCAAGCTGCAAACAGTCCTTCCAGCTGCTTGCGGCTTTTTTTGTGCCTGTAACTATCGTCTACAAAGTATACATTTGATCAATTCCGTTATATAATACAGTCCATAAATAGATGATGAACAATTGTGGATGATAATGTTCATTAAGGGGAACCTAAGCGAGGATAAACAAGGGGAAGCGGATATGAACGAAAACGATTTAAGAGTTATAAAGACGAAAAAAGCGCTGCATCAAGCGCTTCTTGCTTTGCTGAAAACGACATCGCTCGAATCGATCTCCATATCCGCCCTTTGTCGGGAAGCGGACGTGAACCGGGGCACTTTTTACTTGCACTATAAGGACGTCGGCGCCTTGTTCGACGAGCATCTTCAAGAGCTGCTCCGGGATTTGGAAGACTCGTACTACGAGCCTTACAGGCATGTGTCGCATCTGGTGACGAGCCATCTCGATCCGTCGACGATCCGGATCTTTCATCATGTGAAGAAATACCAGCCGTTCTACGAGATCGTCTTTCAGAAGCAGTCGCCTCTATCTTACTACTATTCGTTGCTGGACAAAATTAAAAGCTTAATGCAGTGCAGCTCCTCGGTTTATCCGTTAGGCGGGATCGATCTCTCCCTGCTGGTTGCGTATCAGGCCAATGCGATTATGGGCTTGCTCATCCAATGGAACGAGGACGGCTTTGCCCACAGTCCGGAAACGATGAACGAGCAGCTCACTTATTTGTTGAAGATGCAAGGCAACGACCTGCCGTCTGAATAGTTGTCGAAAGATTGAAATTGAGATTGAAATGGACCCGCCCAAGCAGCGGGTTTTTGTTTTTTTGGCGTAAACGATCGTCGTGCGGATGGTTTGAAACGTCAGGCGAATTTATTTTAAAATATACCTTTACAGGAATATTCCTTATGGTGTATATTTAACTTACAGAAAGTTGATTATAAGAATAAAGGAGCTGGGAGAATCCAGAGAGACCATCATGTAACGAGGTGAGCGGCATGTCGGGAAAAATTCCGGGCATGGACGTGACGATGCTAAGCGCACTTGCCGAGCCGACCCGCAAGAAAATCGTCGAGCTGTTGCGCGACGGCCCGCTGAGCGTGGGAGAGATCGCCGAGCGGCTGGGGCTTCGCCAGCCCCAGGCTTCGAAGCATCTGAAGGTGCTTAGCGACAATGGCATATTGGAGATGAAAGCCGAAGCCAATCGCCGGATTTACAAGCTCCGGTCCGAGCCCTTTCAGGCGATGAATGATTGGGTGAAGTCTTTCCGGGGCGTTATGGAAGACCGGTTCGACAAGCTGGATCAGTACTTGCGGGACATGCAGGATCAGGATCAGCGATAAACGTTTTACTAAAGATGAGGAGGAGTTATAATGTCTAACAACGCAATGGTATCTAGAGTGGAAAATGAACGGGTGCTGGTTCTGGAGCGTGAATTCAGTGCGCCGCGCGAACTCGTCTACCGGATGTTCAAGGAGCCCGAGCATCTGAAGCGCTGGTGGGGGCCGAGAGGCTGGGAGCTTACCGTTTGCAACATCGATTTCCGCCCAGGCGGGATCTGGCACTATTGTATGAAGTGTATGGATGAGAACCAGGGAACCTTTTACGGCATGGAATCTTGGGGGAAAGGCGTGTACAAGGATATTGCCGAGCCTGAGGCAATTGCCTACACCGATTACTTCTCCGATGCCGAAGGCAATTCGAACGACGAGATGCCATCGACCGAGGTCACGGTGGAGTTTATTGACTTGGGCGGCAAGACGAAGCTGGTGAACCGTTCGGAATATGTGTCCGCAGAGGCACTCCAATCCGTAATGGATATGGGCATGCTGCAGGGCATCACCGAAACGTGGGATCGTCTGGAAGAGCGCTTGAACGAGGTCAAATAAGGAATCAAGCGAAAGGCCGTCCGGCTTCTACAGCGGGCGGTTGTTTTGTTGTGGCCGGAAGCCATGATGGATGGAAGCGCTTCAAAAAGTACAAAACAATGAACCAGAATGATAAATCCTGCGGCAACAAGATCGTTTACAATGAGGGGAAAGCGGATCTTTGTTCGAATGGATACAACGCCGTTTTTATTCTAACCTGCAGAAAGGAGAAGAGGTTACGTATACGGGAATGGAACTGATTGGGACGCCGGATTTCTTTATCAGGACAGCGGGCTGAATCGGACACGAGAAGACACTCACTTCTTTATTCACCCTTACGGTGAACCACAACGGGTAACGGAAGACCGGAGGACCCCGGAAATCACTTGAGCGGGAGTGGTTGTAGTGAAAGGAAGTCGAAGGTTTGCATTCATGGCTTTGGCTGTACAGATCGCGTTTGCAGCCGGTTGTTCGGGGGGACCGTCGGACGGAGCTGGCGAACAGACGGAGAAGTCCGAGGAGACCGTAACGAAGACGAATGTTCCGGAACCGGTCAAACTGAAGTTTCAGCCAGTCGGTGCCGGCTATTTGTATGAAGACGATTTTCAACTGCTGATGGTCGAACCGCTTAAGAAAAAATATCCGCATATTACGGTCGAATATGTCATGCCGGGCAAAGGAACGATGATCGATGATCTGGTTGCGGCGAAGGATGTGCCCGATCTGCTAATTTACGGAATCGGCAACTATACGCAATATCGCGATCTCGGCATTTTGACCGACATTACGCCGCTGGTGAACAAGATGAAGATCGATTTGGGCCGCTTCAAGCCTTGGGTGCTCGATAATATCAAGGTGGACGGCAAGCTGTACAGTTTGCCCTATGCGATGAACACGAATGCGATCTATTATAACCTCGACCTGTTCGATAAGTTCGGCGTCCCTTATCCGCAAAGCGGCATGACTTGGGACGACATCATCGAGGTGACGAAAAGGCTTTCCAGATTCGAGGATAACACCCAGTACAAAGGATTTATGTACTTGAACAGCTACTGGCTCGGCTATCAACTATCGTTGCCGTTTACCGATCCTGCGAAAAAGAAGTCGATGATCCATACGGACGGTTGGAGCCGCGCCTTTCAGATGATGAAATCGATCGATACGATCCCGGGTAACGAGCGGGGCAGCCCGGTTGCCGATTTTTACGACAAGCGCAATTTGGCGATGGTCGGTGCCTACAATCTCATCCCTACCCTGAAGCAGGAAAAGTACAGGACGCTGCGCTGGGACGTCGCCGGTTATCCGAGCTTCAAGGAAAAGCCGAACATCGCCCCGCCGGTGGACTTGCACCAGATTACCATCTCGAACAGCACGAAACATCCGGAGGAAGCGATGCAGGTTATCGATCTGTTAACCTCCGAAGAGGTGCAACTGATCAGCGCCCGAAGTACCGGACGCGCGTCGCCGCTTATGAACAAGCGTGTCGAGCAGGAGCTGGGTGCAGATATGGAGCTGATCAAGGGGAAAAACGTAACCGCCTTTTTCGATACACAACCGGCGCCGAACGTGATGTTTGCGAACGAGGACATTGCGGTACAGAGAAGCATCGAGAAGTTCTACAAAGAATACAGCGGCGGCTCGATGGACGTAAACGTGCTGATGCAAAAAATCGGGGAAGACGCGAACCAGGCGATCAGCGTTTTGAATAACAAGTAGCGGAGATAAAGGACGTATGCGACAACATAAACTACTGATTCGACGATAGAAGCCACTGCCCTCGCGGGTGGTGGCTTCCTTCTGATTCGTTTGGAACAACCAGAGCCAGGGGAAAATTTGAAGAGCAGGTCCCCTCTGAGCCGGGACTATTCCAAAATCTCTCAGTAAATAAAGGGGAAACGCGATTGGCGAAGAAAGAGTTTGCGTCAATTGCACTTAAACGGTTGAACCGCCATATACCGAAAGGTACGTATGGCGGTGTGAGAGGCGGCTACTCAACTAATGAGTAGCCGCCTACTCGATTATGTGGCTCGTACAACCTTCTAAAGTTTAGGGAAAGGGTGCTTTTACCCGGATTCTCTTTCAACCAACCGGAACGTGAGCAGTATTTTCTCGGGAGGAGAGCCCGGTTTGGCGATTCTGCGCTGTAGCGCTTCGATCGCCCGATATCCGAGCATCTCTTTGCCCAAATCCACTGTGGTCAAAGGGGGGATGGAGTGCGCCGCTTTTTCTGTATTGTCAAATCCGACCACTTTGCATTGCTCCGGGACGGAAAAATGATATTTTTTAAATAAATTCAGGAGGTCGAAAGCGATTTCGTCATTGGCGCAAACGATGGCATCGGGCAGCATGTCTTGTTGAATTCCTGCGATTTTTTCCTCTAATACAGAGAGCCAGCGTTCGTATTTCGGCGGAAGGCTCCATTTACGCAAGGTGAGCTGCTTTTTGGAGATCTGGTTTTCCTCAAAAACGGCGTTTTGACAGCCCCACCATCGCTGCGTAAAGCTGACGGAATGATGATCGGAGCCGATGAACAAGATCGACCTGCAGCCGGAATCAACGATCCGTTTGCATAAGGCCCTGGCCGCTTCAAAATTGGAATTGACTACACAATCGAGACCGGATAGCGGTTCTTCATGATCTGTTAAAACGATCGGGATGTTCAGTTTCTTCAAAGATAACAAATAAGAAGCAGGCACGTCGCCAATGATCACAATCCCGGCACAAGCGGAACGGTCGGCATAAGCCGGAAAATTAAACTCCGTGTCTTCGCTGGAATTCGTAATCATCAGATGATTCCAACCTACTTCGTTACATCCGTTAATGATGCCAGCTAACACACGGTTCCAAAAATAAACCTCATTGAGCTTGGAAGAATCCATCAGTACAAAAATGAAAGGTTGTGAGTCGGCTTCAGCGGCAGGACGTTTGTTTTTTTTGTTAGGTAATGCTTTGTCGACGGAGGCACCGGAAGTTTTCTTCTGTCTCCATCGATAACCCATGGCTTTAGCTGTTTCGATGACTTCCAGTCTTGTTTCCATGCTGACTCCAGGCTTCCCGGACAATGCTTTGGAAACGGAGTATTTGGATACTCCCAGACGATCGGCAATTTGCTGCATGGATACTTTCATAAAGGAAGTTCTTCACCACCGGTCGGGATTTGTTAGCCGCGTAATTAACGAACTAACAAAACTAATTTAAAGTGAAAACAGTGAAAAGTCAAACAAGAAATATTTTGTTTCTCACTCTTGACGACTGTTATGGAATGCTTTACTTTAAAGGTGTGAAAATGCTAACAAGGTTACAAACATAACAAAATATAAGGGGGTATCGAAATGGATGTAATGGCGGATGGAGTATGGCCGACAATGGTCACTCCTTTCAAGGAATCGGGAACCATCGATTATTCCGGTCTGGAACGATTGATTGCCTGGTACCTCGATCAGGGGGTGGACGGCTTGTTCGCGGTTTGCCAATCGAGTGAAATGTTCTTTCTAAGTCTGGAGGAACGGGTTGAACTGGCCCGTTTTGTCAAGGAGAGTGTTAATGGACGAATTCCGGTGATCGCCTCGGGACATATTTCGGATCCTCTGGAGGACCAGATCGAAGAAATCGAAAGCATCGCCCAAGCGGGAATCGACGCCTTTGTCATGGTGACCAACCGGCTTGCGGCAGCGGATGAATCGGAAACAGTCTGGGTTCGGCATGCAGAGACGCTACTACAGAAGCTGCCGGGCATTCGTTTCGGATTATACGAATGTCCTTATCCGTATAAGCGGTTGTTAACTCCCGATCTTTTGAAGTGGTGCGCTTCGACCGGAAGGTTCTACTTCCTGAAGGATACTTCATGCAGCTTGAGCGATATCAGCGCGAAAATGAAAGCGGTTCAAGGAAGCTCGCTGAAAATATTTAATGCCAATTCCGCCACATTGCTTGAGTCTTTGAAAATGGGCGTGTCGGGTTTTAGCGGCGTGATGAGCAACTTTCATCCTGATCTGTATGTCTGGCTGACGAAGAACTGGAAACAAGAGCCGCAGAAGGCGGAGGCAGTCCAAGCTTTTCTCAGCACGGCGGCGCTGATCGGTTCACAACCTTATCCGTTGAACGCCAAGTACTATTTACAGAAGGAAGGGGTGCCGATAGGGCTGAACAGCCGCAACCTGGACAGCCAAACCTTAACCGACGTACACAAGCTGGAAGTGGATTACTTGAATTCGTTAAGCCGCATGTACAGAGTATCAAGAAATCCGTAGCCGAGATGTCCAGATTCTGCTTTGTACGGGAATAGCCATCATTAGATGCATCGGGTTCCAATTTTTAATGTGTTGTACGTTTAATCTTATGGAATGAGGAGGAGTTACATATGAATCGCAAATGGAAGTCGTTCATTGCTACGCTTGCCTTCGCTATGATCATGTCCGGATGCGGCGGCGGAGGCTCGGGAGGAAGCGCTATCCGTGCGGGCGAAGAGAGTCCGAAGCCCGGCGAGCCGGCAGACGAATTTGACCGGAGCAAGCCAGTCACGCTAAAAATTGTCGATACGGGATTGGTGACGGATGAGGAGTTTCAGCGATTCGTTGTCGAGCCGGTGAAAAAGAAGTACCCGAATATTACCCTGGAGCTGGTTCGGCAAAAATATTCCGTCGATCGTTATGAGTTGCTGCTGGCAAAAGGCGAAAAATTCGATTTGCTGTTCGAGGCGAACTTGCTGTTTGACGATGTGATCACGGCGAAACTGGCGGACAACATGGAGCCCATGCTCAAAAAGCATAAGATCGATACAAGCAAAATTGAGCAGGTTGCACTAGACTCGTTCAAGATCGCCAGCGGTGGCCAATTTTTATCGGGCGTCCCATTCACGAGGCACTTTAACGTGCTTTACTATAACAAGGATTTGTTCGATAAATTCGGTGTGGCTTATCCAAAGGACGGCATGACGTGGCAGGAGACGATTGAGCTGGCGCGTAAGCTTACGCGGACGATCGACGGCAACGCATACAGGGGCTTCGATCCGGATCACGTGTTCCGTGTGGCTTCGGCACTCGGTTTGCCGATCATCGACGCAAAGACGCAAAAGTCAGCGGTTGCCGGCGAGAAATGGAAAGAAATTTACGAGATGTACAAGACGCTCTATGAAATACCGGGTTATAAAGAAAATTTCATCATCCCCGGCAATTATGGAGAGTTTACGAAAGGCAAGGTCGCCATGTTTGCCGGAATCAATCTCCTGCCGTATATTTCGAAAGTAAGCGACCAACTGAATTGGGACATGGCGGCATTCCCGAGCTTTAAGGAAGCGCCGGGGATCGGTCATGAATTCGACGGACATGGCATCGTCGTCACGTCCATCAGCGAGAACAAGGATGCCGCATATAAGGTGGTGGAAGTGCTTCTTTCCGAAGAAACGCAGCTTGACATGTCGCAGAACGCCAAAATGCCCGTACTGAAAGATGCGAAGGTGAGAGAAGAATTCGGTAAAAATGTTGCCTATCTGAAGGGGAAAAACATTCAGGCCATCTACAAATCGACCCCGGCCAAATCCCATGTCTCGACGCTATTCGATAGCAAAGCGAGAACGGCGATGAATAAATACAATACGGAAATACTGAAGGGTACGAAGGATATCAATACGGCGCAGCGACAGATGGACGAAGAAATAAACAAAATCATAGCTGAAGGAAAAAAATAACGGCATCCTCGCCAAAACGAGAAGCGTTACAGGGGGCTCATAAAGGAACGGGGCGAACCTCGAACTGTACGGCAATATCAAATCCGGGACGGCCAGCTGGGTGGGGTCCGATCGATATGGAAGGAAAGGGTTGAAAGCAATGAAACTTCAACTTCGAAGCATGAAAAAACTCCTGCTCGTTCTTACTTTTCTAGCGGTTACGATTGTTTCCTTATTCAATAATCAGACGCTCTGGTCTCAGAAGCCATCCGATAAGCCGATCGATCCCGGCATTCCAGCGGAACGCTACGATTCGGCGTTTTCCCGAACGCTCGTTTCGCAGATTGATTTCAGCGATGCATCCACTCGGGTTTATCTTGGCTCGCCGAGTATCGTGCGTGTGGACGAAAATACATTACTCGCTTCACATGATTATTTTGGCCCGAGCGACCCAAGTCAGAAGACTTCCGTTTTCCGTTCGGAGGACAATGGGCAATCTTGGGTGAAGGTTGCTCTGCTCGACCAAATGTATTACGGCAAACTGTTTATGCACGAAGGCGCCGTTTATTTGTTCGGTGTTTCCGGCAAACCGTTCAAATCGATCGTCATCCGCAAATCCATAGATCGCGGCAGCACCTGGACGACGCCGTCCGATTCGAAAAGCGGGCTATTATTTACAGCGAACGGAACGAACGGTACAGACGGGTACCAGACCGCACCTACTTCCGTCATTATCGCAAACGGGAGGATATACCGAGCGTTCGAAGCCGCAGGCCCTCCATACGAATGGCCGAAGCACTTCAAAGCGATGGTCGTTTCCGCGCCTGCGAATGCAGACTTGCTGGACGCGGCGAATTGGACGAAAACCAATGAGCTGTCGTACAACCCGGACTGGACACCCGCATCGTGGAACAGCACGAAGTCCGGATGGCTGGAAGGGAATATCGTACAAGCGCCGAACGGAGAACTGTGGAATGTATTGCGGGTGAATTCGACTCCGATAAGCGGTAAAGCGGCGATCGTGAAGTTGTCGGCGGACAACAGCAGCGTAAGCTTCGATCCGGCCACGGGCTTCATCGATTTTCCCGGCGGGATGAGTAAATTCACATTGCTCTACGATGAACCGAGCGGGACCTATTTATCTCTTGTAAATAACAATACGGTTCCTTCCAAAGCGGATCAAAGAAATGTGCTTTCGCTGTATGCTTCGGCCGACCTTGTGCACTGGAATCATGTTCGGCAATTGATATCGGACGATTCAGGTCTATCTGTGCTTAACTCGATAGCCAAGGTCGGTTTCCAATATGTCGATTGGCAAATCGACGGAGATGATATCATCTATGCTGTCCGTACTTCCTATGACGGCGCGGATACGTATCATAACAGCAATCGGATCACATTTCACCGGTTCAAAAATTTTCGGAGTTATATGGATCCTCCCAGAGGCGCGTGGTCCTTTAATGAAGCATCCGGATCGCTCGTTTCGGATTCCTCCAGATTCGGCGTAACCGGAACCGTATATGGAGCGACGAGGACCTCGGGTTATATGGAAGGTGCGCTAAGCTTCAATGGAATCGATCAGTACGTGGATCTTGGGAATACATTGAAATCGGCGCTGAACAATGCTTCCGCTGTCACAATTGCCGGTTGGATCAACAATCGTTCGCTGCCTGCAGAAAGTGAAGGCGAGTGGATGTTCGCAACGAATGCAGCCAATAAGAAAGCTGGAGCCGAAGTTCTGCTGCGCGGCAATCACATCAGAGTCGGCGGCAGAAGCGGCGCGGACGAGAATTACGAGTATAAAGACTATGCCTTTACCTCTACGGCGCAATGGCATCATGTAGCGGGAATTATAGATTATAAGAACAATTCCATTCAGCTTTATATCGACGGCGAGCCGCAAATTCCAGTGAAAGATCGGAAGATCGCTTTCGGCAGCCAAGCTTATCATCCCGGATCTTCAGAGCATCCGGATACGATCGGCAAAAGTTCGGCGAATGGCGGATTTTTCGACGGTCTGATCGATGAGGTGAAAGTATACGGGAGAGCTTTGTCGCCGAATGAGATTTATGGGCTGGCATACGACGGGCTGAAGGGATATTGGAAGTTTAATGAAGGAAGCGGGACGAAGGCCCCGGACTCATCCGATTCCGAGCTGAATGGAAAAATCATGGGGGCATCGTGGCTTAGCGGGGAGCAAGGCCAAGGCTTGCGTTTTGACGGGAATGTCGACTACGTCGATTTGGATTACAAAATAGGGGCGGCCTTAAACGGCTCGCCGTCGATTGCTTTTTCCGGCTGGATTAACGAAAGGGTACTTTCCAATTCCGGAGGCAGAACGCTGTTCGGAACCAGGATTAATGGAGCGACTGCAGGCTATGAGCTTGTTGTATTAAACAATTCCATCCGGGTTGCCGGAAGAAGTACACCTGCGGATCCGTATTCAAGCAAAGATTTTGCCTATCAGCCATCGGGAACTTGGCGCCACATCGTCGGGATCCTGGACATTAATGGGGAGGACATCAAGTTATATGTGGATGGTGTCGAACAACAGCCGGTCAGCGGTTCCGTCAGTTTCGGCCGAAGCGTTTACGAGCGTTTTCTGCCGACACAACCGGACGCCATCGGTAGAAGTCCTGCCGGCACTTCGTACTTCACCGGCATGATGGATCATGTGATGATATTCGGCAAAACGTTAGCATCATTGGAAGTCGAGCATTTGTATCAACAGCAAAAAAACATTCATCGCATCAGTCCAATGGATGAATAGCCTATGAGAGCAAGCGCTAACTTTCGAAAGTAATATGCTTACTAAATTTGCGAAAGATCCTTCAGTTTTAGGGATTTCATTTCACTTGTTATATATAGGAAGAAGAGATTAATCTAACGGATACAAAAGAAAATGAGCTCCTGCGCGGCCCCTGCGCGGCAGCTCATTTTCTTTTTGTGTACGCCCAGCATGGGCGTCATCTCTAGGGTGAAAGTCCCAACGGGGGCTGGGGGCAGAAAGATGACGTTCTTATCTGGGGAGGCCTGTGGAATACGCGAAGTCACTTCGTAACCGCGGCTGAGAAGCCGCGCTGAATCCACAGGAGGACCACTAAGCCCGCTGTAAGCGAACATTCTGCTGGATGGTTTGGACAAAGAACTAACCCAACGGATCGCGAGATCGTTTGATGGGCTATTCGAATCGTCGCTTCCATGTTCCTTAGGAAACTGAATCCGAGGAACTTACGGTTCCCAAAAAGAAGTTGCGAGAGCTGACGAACCGAACACGGTCAATGACTATGGAAAACCGGATGCCGGAGCCGAGCCAGGCGAATCTGGGAGAGCAGTCCCCCTTTGACCTCGGATTATTCCAAAATCTCTCAGTAAAAAAAGGGGAAACGCGATTGGCGAAGAAAGAGTTAGGATCTGAGTTTTTTCCAAGGCTCGACCGAAGAGCGGCGGATTGCCGGTGAAACAACGGGAGAAGGAGCACGCGGGCAGAGCTTCACCTTCTTAGCGCCAGTCCTGTCGGTCCCCGTGCCAGAAGTAACTGATCTTTTGAAAGGGAGGGGTTCTTATGAAAGTCAAACGTATTGTCGCCAATATCCATACACCGAATATCAACGCCGCCAAATCCTTTTACGAAGATGTACTTGGTCTGGATGTCTGGATGGATCACGGGTGGATCACAACGTACGGGTCAAGCGAGGAGATGGGCGTCCAGATCAGCTTCGCCTCGCAAGGAGGTTCCGGTACGCAAACGCCGGATCTGTCGATTGAAGTTGACGATGTCGATGAAGCGTTCGAACGGATGAAGGCCGCCGGCTTCCCGATCGAATACGGCCCTGCGGACGAGCCTTGGGGAGTTCGTCGGTTTTATGTGCGTGATCCTTTTGGCAAGCTTGTGAATATTTTGGCTCATAGGTCGTGAATGAATATGGGATTTTGAAGCGGGGTTGGTAGAAATGCGGGGTGTGAAAACTAATCATAATGGAGATGTATATGAAAGCAATCGGGTTTGACCTAGGTGAAACACTTATTTGTTACCCAAATGTTCCTTTAAACTGGAGCACTTTATACAAGGACGCAATTTCGAGAGTTCAAACCGAACTTGGTGTAAGTGCCAGCAGTGAACTGCAAAATCAAGCATTGGAGATTTTATCTCGTTATAACACAAGGGAAAACCCTAGGGATTTTGAAGTTACAGATACCGAAATTTTTCGCGAGATCCTCAAAGAGTGGGGCATCTCAGACGATACTCACCTTTCGCATGCAATTGAAACTTTTTTTAGTTACTTTCAGAAGGATTCTCATCTCTATCCGGATACGTTAAGCACGCTTAAAACATTAAAAGAACGAAATGTAAAGATTGGGCTACTGACAGATGTTCCTTACGGTATGGACAAGCAATTTGTGTTTCGGGATATTCGTTTGATTCAAGCCTATATAGATGTGATTGTTACGTCCGTAGATGTCGGATATCGTAAAACCCGTATGGAAGGGTTTTATTTTCTATCAGAGAAAATGGGGATCGATCCGCATGATATGATTTATGTAGGAAACGAAAACAAAGATATAGTAGGCGCTAACTGTGCTGGCATGAAATCCGTATTAATCGACCGAGACGGGGGTAGGAATCAATGGGGCCAAACCAGTACTATCAGGAATTTAAGAGAGCTAATAATTGGGCTGGTCTGATTGCGGATCTTTTCACTGCAAAATGGAATCGGTTGAGCGGGATGATGAAAGCGAGATCTCGTTCGACAGACTGAGTTTACAATCAGGGGATCAACTGTATATACTTTGTTTCGTAGTAACAATTTACTAGGTCAGGAGCGATCCCAATGTCCGCAATAGCAATCGAAGGTGCTTCATTCGTTATGGTAGTGAAGAACTTGGAACAAACTGTTGAATTTTACTCAAAATTAGGTTTTATATATGAAGTGAACGGCTCCAAAGTAAAACATCATCATGTATCGAGGGACAGTCTCACTCTAATTTTGGTTGAAGCCTTGCAAGAGGAAGAAGTGAGCCCGATCAGTTCCCGTTATGAGGAGCAGTATTTTGACGTTTTTGCCTATACCAATGCCGTAGATGAGTTAGCCAAAGAAGTGATGGAACAAAACATACCGATCGTTAGAGAGCCGCATTACACCAAAGATTGGAGCGAGTTTACATTCCGGGACATTAACGGCTATCAGATTGCGATTGGCGGCGGGGTTGTTAATAAGGGACTGATTAAATAGGGGAACGTATCCGGAGGAATAATGAGCACACATATAAAGTTTCACGTCGGAGACATACCTTGCCTAGAATTTACGCCAACCTCTCCGTCCAAAAGCACCATCCTGTTGTACCACGGCTGGGCTTCGAATATCGAGAATTATAACTTTTTTGGCTCTTTGGTTGCTAGTTGGGGTTACCGAGTCATAATTCCTGAATTGCCGTATCATGGGGAACGAGGAGAACTTAATTATTTTGACGATACGGTATTGGAAGACTACTTCTGGGAAGTTGTGTTACAAGGGATACAGGAAGTTGGAGTAATCGCAAGTGAAATATCAACAACACAAGATCAAATAGGGATTGTTGGACACTCGTGCGGCGGTTTTATTGCTGCAGGCGCTTTTTCCAACTTCTCCAGAATTGCACCAGCTGTCGTGATTAATGGCTCTTGCGCCTGGACCACGTTTGAGGATTTATATCGCGAAAAAAAAGGGATAGATCCGATGTGTCCCCGAAAACGGCTGCTAGTAGAAACTCACGATCCTGTATCACACCTAAAAAATATGAAAAGTAAGGCCCTCCTTATGCTTCATGGCAAGGATGATACGACAATTCCAATAGATAGCCAGCGACACTTTATGAGTGTTATGCCCAACAAGTATGCCGGGATTTTAGAATTAGTGGAATACGCTGGAGTGAATCATCAAATAACAATCGGTATGTTACAAAAATGTAAAGAATGGTTTGACAATCATTTAAGCGGAGCAATTTATTAGAAAAGACTTCAAAGTGAAAATAACACTTTTGCTATGCGCCCGGACCTATCGCCTCTACTTAAAGTGGAAAGTAGAAAACTACAAGGCTAGCGGGCTTGATGCATCTCAAACAGAAAGATTTATGTAACTCTATCGTGAAGAAATTGTATCAATTAGAGACGGAAGCTTTGGCGTTATTAAAAGAAATATACGCGAGCGTATAGAGGCAGTTAGCGGAAAGCAGTTTGGATTAAATCCCGAACTGCTTTTTTGTGGTTTAGGGAAATTTGCTGAGCCATATCTTACGGATAACGGGACTCCCCAAAGAAGCCAAAACAGTTGACTTTGCCCTTAGGGGAAGGTGTAAGGTGAAGATGAACCCGGTAGAACGAACGACGCAGGGGGCAATTGATGAAGAATGGGGGTGACCGTGTGCTGTCGATCGGAGAGTTCTCGAAGATTTGCGGAGTATCTGCAAAAACGCTCCGGTATTATGATGAGATCGGGTTAATTAAACCGGATGAAATTCAAGCGGAGAACGGCTATAGGTATTATTCCATCGGGCAGTTATATCAGATGCTCTTTATTAGCCGGTTGAAATCGTATCAGTTTTCTTTGGAAGAAATCAAAACGATGTTGGACCTGGAAGACGATCTGGCCGAGGAGAAACTTCACTCCATCCTGAACCGAAAGAGAAGAGAATTACAAGAGAAACGAAAGGCAATTGAATGTTCGCTAAACCAATTGAACACCGACATCTTTAATTTGGAGGCGGGTATCCCGATCATGTCCTATCTGGACCGGATCGAAGTGCAGCTCGTCGAGACCCGGACGTTGAATGTGCTTTACATGCGCCGGATGATGACTAGTGACGACTATGCGGCAGGGTATGATCAGTATTTCAGCAGGCTGTATGAAAAGATCGCCGAGGAGAAGCTCACCTTGCTGGGTAAGCCGATTACGATCTACCACAGCCCCGAGTACGATCCAACCGGCAACGATACGGAGTTTGCGATTCCGATCAGGGAGATCGGGGAAGGAACGAGAGAGTTGAACGGCGGCCCATGTGCGAAGGCCGTCCTGAACGGCTCCTATTCGGAATTAACGTCGGTGTACGCGAAGCTGAGGGGATGGATGGATCAGGAAGGATATGTATTGGTGAACTCCCCATATGAGATTTACCTAACCGCTCCTGATCGGGTTGCAGCTCCCGGGGAACTGGTGACTGAGGTATATTTTCCTGTTGCGAAAAAGCAGCGATTGAACACAAATCGTGAAGGGGCGGGGGATCGACCGTGAGAACAAACAGAACGATCAAGAGAAGCTACTGGCCGACTACGGAGTGGCAAGCCGCCGACCCGGCGGACTTGAGTATGGATGCGGGACGGCTTGCGGATCTTGAACGAGTCCTCAAGTCCGAATACAGCAACATCAGCGGTATCCTTGTGGTGAAGAGCGGATTCGTCGCCTATGAAAATTACTTGAACGGCTGCGGTCCGGACGATGCTCACCATGTGGCCTCGGTAACGAAAAGCATTCTGTCGGCCCTGATAGGCATTGCCGTAGATGCAGGATACATTCGAAGCATCGACCAGCAGGTGCTTGATTTTTTCCCCGAATACGCAGCCGATACCGCCGATCCGCTGAAACGGGAAATTACGTTACGCCATCTTCTTACAATGACGGCCCCCTATCCGTTCGAGGATTGGCGCGAACCGCTGGATCGGATGTGTATGCAGCCTGACTGGACGAGGTATGCCCTGGACATGCTCGGTCAACAAGGAAGGGTCGGCGATTTTAAATATTCTACGGCAGGGGCGCATCTGCTATCCGCGATCCTCACCCGCTGCACGGGAGCGACGGCCCGGGAGTTTGCTAACGAACGGTTATTTAAGCCGATCGGCATGAAGGTGATCCCGGATTACGAGATGAGCGCGTTCGGCTTCGAACAATTATTCGGCAGCGAGGTGAGAGGGTGGGTTAAAGACCCGAACGGCAACTCGACAGGAGGATGGGGGCTTGCGCTGACGCCCCGCGATATGGCGAGGTTTGGATTTCTGTATCTGAATGGCGGCATGTGGGACAACGAGCCGGTTATTCCCGCGAGTTGGATAAACGAATCGACGGCGATGAACCCCAATCATTACGGTTACTTCTGGTGGCTGCGGGAGGAAGACGGCATTTTCGCATATTCCGCGATGGGCGACGGCGGGAATATGATTTGCTGTATGCCCGATCAAGATCTGGTCGTAGTGATTGCCTCGGCATTCGTCATGAATCCGCGCGATCGATGGACACTGATCAAGGAACATATTCTCCCGGCGCTACGAGACTGACGGATTAACTTCTTGTCTGCCGCTGGCCCGGGAGCAGCTTCTTCACGATCGTTAAGATGCACAGCACATATACCGGCAAGCTTGCCGAGAAGGTGACGAACGGCCAGGACAGCAGCACTTCATTAAAGGCCGCTTCCTGCCTGACGGTCACAAGCGACAATAAAAACCCGAGCAGGGCGAGAGGGGCGACCGGCAGCAGCTGATCCCGCGCTTTGATCAGCTTCACGACCGTTAAATTGAGCGCGTACAAAGCAAGCGCCGATTTCATATAGGAGCCGGCAAGCAGCGAGATGCCGATGACGGACTCGCCCCGTTCCACGATTTCCTGAATACTGATCAATCGGGCGACAATATAGATCGGATACCGGAATTCGTTCGTCATCGGCCCGAGCGCCATCAGCGTGCACAGCGTAACCAGCAGCAGAACGGACCAATTGCACAGATAGGCGATAAAAATCGGTTTAAGCCGGATACGGTTGTTCTGGACGCGAATATACGAGAACAACATGGCAAATACGACGAAATCCCCATAAAGAAAACCGGATACCAAATATACGCCGTGCAGTTGAGGTTTAAATCCGTCCGGCATGACCGGGAGCAGGTACTCCGGATGGTAGTTCGGAATTCCCAGCAGCAGCACCAGTATAATCGAGCCGGCCAACACCAGCAGCAGCAGCGTAAACATACGCGCCATCACTTCGTTCCCCGCCCTTACGGTCATGGCGGATACGAGGGCGATGAATCCGTTGAACACATACATCGGCGTTTCTTTCATCATGGTAGTCGTAAAAAAGAAGCCGACCGAGAAATAAATATATGAGGACAGCAGCAGCGCAAATACCAAATAAGGGAGCAGGAGGACGACCGTCAACCCGTAGCCGATCGTCTGCGTACTGTAATCCACCAGCGATTGTCCGGGAAATTGCCGGGCCAGAAAAAGCATGCACGACAGCAGAAGGAGTCCGAAGAGTCCGGATAAAAACCAGGACAGCCATGCGCCGCCGCCCGCCGCCGCCAGTAGCGGATTCGGAATGTACAAGATGGTGGAGCCGGTTGTATAGACGAACAGCAGGGCGGCCATTTGCCAGGAGCTGACGGATTCGTGATTATTCATCCCCGTTCTCCCCTTCGGGCACGGGTGCTTCCGGCTTGTTTTGCGGCTTTAAATACGTGTCGAGGCGATTGGCCGTCTGATCGAACAACAGAGAGACGGCGCTATGCAGATTAGGCAAGGGCTTGTCCGTCACGTATCCGTATCCCGTATATGCGGCAAAAAGGAAAACCAGGACATAGACGACCCGGGTTTTCCTGGAGGCCGGCTTCCAATCTCTCACACCGGCGATTAGAGCGGCAGCCACTGCCAGCGTGAACACGATCACTTTTTCTCCCATGCCTGATCCCTCCGTTTATTCGTAATAAGGCTTCGATATGAGCACGCCGGAATTGACCACTTCCACGTCGATGTGCAGGTCGAAATCGGCCTTTGCATAACGGTTGTCCCAGCCGGGTTTCCATTTTTTCCACAACTCGGGGCGATGCCGGTACAGCCAGTCCCCGATTCCGAGGAGATCCAGTTTTCTCTGCTGGGACAGGCGGATCACCTTGCGCAATTCCTTCTCCAAATAAACGCGAATCCGTTCCACCACCTGATTCTCGGCATCCGTATTCAGGGCGGAGGTGCAGCGGATCTCGCTGAAGCTGCCTTTTATTTTCGTGTCCAACCGGACGGAGACCGACTCCGCATCCGTTGTGACGCGTTTTTTCGTATGCAGCGAGGTGACCTCGATCGTTTCTTTTTTGCCGGAATCGCCGCCGCAAGGAATTTCAAGAATACCGAAGTCGAATTCATCCCGCAAAATGACGAGGCTTTCCACGTTGGCCGAGTTCATAAAATCGTTTACCAGCTTGCCGTCCTTCAATACGGCTAATTTGGACAGTGCTTCTCCCGGGAATCCGTTGCTGTACAGATAAGGGAGCAGGGCAATCCCCGTTTGGCTTTTGAACTGGATGGCCAGATTCAGCATATCGACGTCTTTCGTTTTGCTGGACAGTCTGGCGGCGGAGCGCGACATCTCCCGCAGTTGCTGACCGATCGTGCTTTCGATGAACGGCTTCTCGGTTAAATAGTCTTTGGCCGTTCCTTTCGCTATCACTACCGTAACCGTATCCCGGGGCTCATGATCGCGCATAAAAAAGTCGGTCAGCTCCTTCATATTCCGCGTCTTTCCCAGTTGATCGCTAATGAGAATGATCCGCATATGACTCCACTGCGCTTTGCGGCCAAGCCGCAGCGGGATGTCGCGGATCGCTTCGAACACCGTATCCGCTTTTGTCGTAATATTAAAGGCGGTCGGCCCTTGCTGTCCTCCCTCTAACGAACCGCCCCCACCCGGTTTGTAAAAATGTGTGGTCAACTGCACCTTGCCGTCCGGAGAGCCGTCCATGGCGATGGCTTGCACAAAAGCCCAATCGGTTAATTCGAACTTATTCCAGCAGCCGGATAAAGAAAAGAGGCAGCATATGCATAGGGCGAATACGAAAGGGCGCTTCATGGGTCACTTTCCTTTCGGCCGGGATTCGAGCTTCGGCTATTCGTGGTACGGACGTTTTCGGGGAGAGCGCATCAGCAGCTTCATGGGAGCCCGAAATATAAAGTCGCGCACAAGCTGGCCGGGCTGCAAGGGCATGAGAGCCGACAAATAGGGCACTCCGAGAACACGCACCTTGCTGACGTGCAGCAAAATCCAAAAATATCCGATCATAAGCCCGAAGCCGCCTAGCGTCGCCGCCAGCAGCATAAGCGGAAAGCGAAGAATCCGCAAGGCGATCCCCAGGTTGTACTGCGGCAAGGCAAACGAAGCGATACCGGTCAAGGCTACGACAATGACCATGATCGGGGAGGAGATTTTGGCCTGGATGGCCGCTTGACCGACTACGAGCGCACCGACGATACTGACGGCCGAGCCGATCGGCCTGGGCAGCCGAATGCCCGCCTCCCGCAGCAGCTCGAAAAAAAACTCCATGATAAGGGCCTCGACGAACGCCGGAAACGGGATTTTTTCCCTCGTATCCAAGATGGCGAGCAGCAACACGGTTGGAATAAGCTCCGGATGAAACGTAGAAAGGGCAATGTACAGGCTGGGCAGCGTAAGCGCTATTACAAAAGCCGCAATGCGAAGCCAGCGAACCAGCGAAGCATAAATCGTCCGCTGATAATAATCCTCGCTAGCTGTAAAAAACTCCACGAACAAGCCGGGGCAGATCAGAATGCTGGGCGTTCCTTGAACGAGTACGATAATTTTCCCTTCGAGAAGAGCGGCGTTTGCGACATCAGGCCGTTCGGTGTATCGGACCTGGGGAAACGGCGAATACGTCGACTCTTCCAGCCATGCTTCTAGATAGCTCGTATCCAATATTTCCTGCTTGCCAATCCGGGATATTTTCGTTTTGAATTCGGCCAGCGTTTGCGGATCGACGGCGCCTTCCAGATAGCCGTATACGATTTCCCGGTCGCTCTCTGTCCCACTGTAAAACGATTCGAACTTCAGTCTGGTCGTCCGCAGCAAGTTGCGAAGCAAACCGATATTCGTATGCAGATCTTCAATCGTGCTGTTATGAGGGCCGAAGACGACGGATTCCGTCACAGGCTCGGAGACCGCTCTTGTCTGAATCCCCGGCATCTCGTAGCAGATCGCATGATCCCAACCATCGATAAAGATAACGATGCCACCCCGCAAAATTTGCTTGACGGCTCGATCGAAGCTGTTCAGTACCGACGGCGGGTGTGTCGTAATCCCCTGGCCTTCAAAGTAACGGCTCACCTCGTCGGGCGTCAGCCTGGCATCAAGCCCGGCCAATAACGGAGACAGATCCCGGAAGGTGGCTTTCATATAGCTTTCTTGTCCGTTATCCGTTAACGTATCCAAATAAACCGAAAAGGCCGAGTGCTCCAGCCCCGAGCCATAATTCCAGGGTTGCAGCTTCAGATCGTGACAATGGCGGAACAACTCCTCGATGCGTAACCGGTTTTCCGTCAGACGGATTGAAACCAGATCGGAAGTTGCGGGCAGATTCCGGTCCTCCATACAGGATTTCCTTTCCAGTTTTTGTGGTTAGTATGCGGCCGCGGCAAAAAAAGTATGCATTCGCCCACGCTCCGGCTTCTTGCCGCTCAACCAAATGAGGCCATCCGTATGGATGGTCCTGAAGCTTGCTGGATAGTTTCTACCTTTCGACGATTTCCTGAGACACTTTGGGATGGGGGGACAGCGCTTTGGAGACGGTTGTCCGATCGATCCCCAAAAAGCCTGAAACGTCCTGAGCGAAACCGGTAAAACGTGTATGTTTGTATTATTATTTATAGATTTCTCTCATTTCAAGCGCTGCTCCCAAACGGTAACATGTTGAGTACAAAGCGAATCAAGCTATTACCGAGCTGGGAGTGACGCAGATGGAGCACATACGTCGGATAACGAAATCCGGTGGGGGCAAATGGAGCAGGTGGACGGAGCCGTTATGGGGGTACGCGTTTATATCGCCCTGGCTGATCGGCTTTTTCGTACTGACGATCGGACCGCTGTCGCAATCGTTTTATTTATCGCTTACCCAGTACAACTTGCTGGAGCTGCCGAATTGGATCGGACTGGAAAATTACAAAGAGATTTTAACGGAGGACGGCGAATTCAGGAAGTCGCTGCAAGTTACGCTGACGTATGTGGCGCTGTCCGTGCCGCTGAAATTAATTTTCGCGCTGCTGGTCGCTTTGCTGTTATTCCGCGCGCTCCGGGGCATGTCGCTGTTCAGGGCGGTGTTTTACTTGCCCTCCTTGATCGGGGGAAGCGTCGCGCTGTCCGCCATCTGGCGCAACTTGTTCGGCATGGACGGCATTCTGAACCGGATCGTTGGCTGGTTCGGATTCCAAGGCATGGACTGGATCAACAATCCGGGTACGGCGCTGTACACACTCGTGCTGCTGGCGGTATGGCAGTTCGGTTCGTCCATGGTGATCTTTTTGGCGGGACTGAAGCAGATTCCGCGGGATCTGTACGAATCCGCCTCGGTGGACGGCGCCTCGAAGATTCGCACTTTTTTTGCGATTACGCTGCCGATGCTGACGCCGATCATTTTGTTTAACCTGGTCATGCAAATTATCGGGAGCTTCCAGATGTTCACCCAAGCGTTTATCGTCACCAAGGGCGGACCGATCAATTCGACGCTCGTGTACGCGCTTTATTTGTACCAGAAAGCTTTCGCGTACTTCAATATGGGCTATGCCAGCGCGCTTGCCTGGATCTTGCTTGTCATTATCGCCATCTGTACGGCTCTGATTTTCTGGTCGTCCAGACGATGGGTGCACTATGAAACGTAACCGATCGACGCCAAGGAGGAGACCCGGATGAAACAAGCTGTTCTATATCGTTATACCGTACTGATTCTGGCAAGTCTGGTTATGATCTATCCGATCTTGTGGCTGGTCGGCAATTCGCTGAAATCGAACGAGGACATTCCGAAGCCGCAGCTGTTTCCGAGCGAGTTTCAGTGGAGCAACTTTTCCGAAGGCTGGACGGCCATTCCCGGCTTCAGCTTCGCTCATTTTTTCTACAATTCGTTTTTTATCGCGACGCTTTCCGTTGCCGGAACGCTGGTATCGAGCGCATTGGTCGCCTACGGCTTCGCACGGCTGCGCTTTCCGCTGCAAAAACTATGGTTCGGCATTTTGATGATGACGCTGATGCTGCCTGCCCAGGTTACTTTGGTGCCGCAGTACATTTTGTTCAAATCGTTCGATTGGGTAGGGACGACGCTGCCGCTGATCGTTCCGCACTTTTTGGCGGTCAGCCCGTTTTTCGTCTTTCTGATCGTGCAGTTTATCCGCGGTATTCCGAAAGATTTGGACGAATCTGCCAAAATCGACGGCTGCTCCACAATCGGGATCGCGTTTCGAATCGTGCTGCCGTTATGCACGCCGGCTTTTATCACAACGGCGATCTTCAGCTTTATCTGGACGTGGGACGATTTTCTCGGGCAGATGATCTATTTGACCGATACGGCCAAATATACGGTGCCGCTGGCGCTCCGGCTGTTCCTCGACAATACGTCGGCGGTCACATGGGGACCGATGTATGCGATGGCGCTTTTGTCGGTCATCCCCTGTTTCGTTATTTTTCTGGTCGCACAGAAATACTTTGTGGAAGGAATTGCAACAACGGGGATTAAGGGATAGCTGTTTACGGCGAACGTGTTCAGGCCTTATCCTGTATGTATAACAGTAAGACGACAGGTGATGGTGGCGCATGAGAAATCCTTTCAAGACGTTTTCCTTTCAGGCGACTTTCTACGTTTCTTTCCTTGCTATTTCCGCCCTGCTGGTCCTGCTTCTCGGTTGGACGAGTTATTACATTACGAATCAGGAAGTAGTGGGGCAGACGATCTCCTCAAGGAAGCTGCTGCTGGACGAGATCAACAAGCAACTGGACATGCAGCTCCAATCCGTCGAATACGACTCGCTCGCGCTGGCAAGCAACCCGAAGCTGATCCATTATTTGCAAAATAACGAAGATCCGTTCGAACACCTCGGTCAAACGTCCGAGATGATCGATCTGCTCAGCCGGCCGAGTTATGTGAAGGAAGGCATTCTGTCCCTGCAGCTGTATGCGAAGCATACGACGGGCAGCAGCCATATTGCCGGGAGCGGGGTATACGGCTACGATCTTCTGGAGCAGGTTTCCTGGTATGACCAGATCAAGGATGCCGATTACTGCTGGGTCGGCGCTCATCCGGTCGAGGTCGGCGATTATCCGGAGGGTGACCGGCAGGTCGTCACCTTTGCGAGAAAAGTGCTGTCCGCGGCTGGCCAAGAAGCCGGCGTCCTCGTCGTGAATGTGAAGCTGTCCTATATCGAGAAGCTCGCGTTCGGCAGCAAGACGGATGCGAGCCGGTTTATACTCGATACGAACGGTCGGCTGATCGCGCAATTTCACGGCGGCCCGGTCCAGCCGGTTTCCTATGACAGATCCAGCGGCGATATTGCCGCGATTATGGACAAATCCGCTTCCGACCACTATGCGATAGCTCCGCTCGATATGAAATCGCTGATCATTTGGAACAAGCAGACCCGAACGTCATGGGTAACGATGGACGTCATTCCTTGGGAGACGATTACGAAAGGAAGCCGGCGTATTGCGAGCGTAATCCTGGTCGTAGTCCTTTTATGCATCCTTCTGACGGCTGCGATGGCGTTTTTGTTGTCCGTCCAGTTCGCCGCTCCGATTCGCAGACTGATCCGCGCGATGAATGCGATGAAGGTCGGAAAGCTGAACGAGAGGATCGATAACGATTACCGCAACGAATTCGGTCATCTCAACGATCATTTCAACGAGATGGCCGAACGGATCGAGACGCTGATCCGGCAAGTGACGGAGCAAAACCGGCGGCAGCGCGAAGCGGAAATTCAAGTGCTGCAAGAGCAGATCAACCCGCATTTCCTGTACAATACGCTCGATATGATGAACTGGCACGCGATCGAGTCCGGCTCGCGCGAGATCAGCCATATGCTGGCCTTGCTCGGCAAAATGCTGCGGATCGGGCTGTCGAGCGGCGCTACGTTTATTAACGTTCGCCAGGAAATGGAGCATCTGAGCTGTTATCTGGAGCTGCAAACGATCCGTTATAAACAGACGATCCGCTTCGAGCTCGCCGTGCCGGATGAGCTAAATTGCTGCTATATTCCGAAACTGATTCTCCAGCCGTTCGTGGAGAACAGTCTCCTTCACGGGCTGCACGGGCGCACAGGCGGTACGGTGTTGATTACCGCCGGGGAGGACGATCAGGGCGTCTATTTCCGGATCGAGGATAACGGACGAGGGATGGAGACCGTTCAATCCGCGCCTGGACGGGAGCGGGGCGGGATTCGGAATGTGCACGATCGCATTCAGCTGTATTTCGGTGAGCGTTATGGGGTGGAATTGCGCAGCGCGCCCGGTCAAGGAACAAGCGTAACGCTGCGTGTGCCCAAGCTGACGGAGGAGCCGGCACCGAACATCAGGGGGGAGACAGCATGATCAAAGCCGTCATTATCGATGACGATATGACAACCGTTCAAGGACTAAGCCGATCGGTCCGGTGGGAGCGATTCGGCATCCGGGTAGTCGGAACGGGGATGAACGGGAAGGAGGGGCTGGAGCAGATCGAGGCTCTTCAGCCAGACCTTATTTTAACGGATATATTCATGCCGGTCATGAACGGGATCGATATGCTGAAGGCGCTGCGGGAGGCGGGCAACACGGCGGAAGTGATCATTTTAAGCGGATATGAAGATTTCAAGTACGCCCAATCCGCGGTCAAGCTGCGTGTTCACGATTATATGTCAAAGCCGGCGACGCTGGATGAAATCGAGCGGGTGCTGAAGGACGTCGCCGACCATATATCCAAGCGGGATTCGGAGGAAAAGGAAGAGAAAGAGCTCCGGGAGCTGCTTGCCTACAATTTGCCGACGACGCGCCGCCAGCTGTTGAAGGGGCTGCTTGAGCCGGGCTTTTGCCAAACCGGCTTTTACCGCAAAGTGTCCGATTATTTGAAGCTGGACTTCTCCGGCCAATATGTAACCGTCGTTCTGATCGAGTTTTTTATCAATCGGGAGCGTCACACGTACCGGCCGAACGATCTGTCCCTGTTCGCCTACGCGGTCCAAAATATAGTGGACGAGCTCGCGGGTCATCGGGACGGCGTTCATGTCGCCGATATTCAGCGCAACCTGCTGTCCGTCGTCGTAGCGGTTCCTTCGTGTGCGAGCCAGGAGCGGGCCAGGCGGCAGGGGATTCAGGTGGCGCAGGAGCTGCTGGATCATGTCCGGGACTGCCTGAAGCTGCAAGTGTGGGCGGCGGTCGGTTCGGTGGCGCAGGACGTCCGAGACATCCCCCGTTCTTACGCGGCGGCGGTCGATCTGCTGGCCAGACGCGAGCGGATGTCGGATAAACAGCTGCTGCTGAAGGAGGACGTCCGGGAGCTGGCGAAGCCCGTATCGCGGCGCCCGATCGAAAGTTATCAGGCGGTCGTCGACGCCATGATGCTCGGGCAGGAGGAGCTTGTCGAGGCCAGAATCGTCGAGCTGACATGTGCGCTTCGGGAAGGAGACGCTCCGAGCATCGGCGATTTGCGGGAGTTCGCGATCGATATCGTCGGCATTGTGACGCTGGCTTTGCACGAACACGGATTGCAAATCGAATATTTCCGCGCCGATTTTACGATGTACAAGGAGCTGGAGCTGATCTACGGCATTGCCGATTTCGCCGGCTGGCTCCGCGATCTGGTGTTTCCGATCTGCCGGGCGATGGACGAGCGCAGCTCGCAAAAACACCGGAAAACGATCGATTTCATCAAACGGTACGTACAGCAGCATTATGCGGAGGATGTAACGCTTGATGTGATTGCCGAGAAGGTGTATTTGACCCGCAACTATTTAAGCCAAATCTTCAAGCAGGAAACCGGCGAAAATTACAACAGTTACTTGACGCGCGTGCGGATGGAAAAAGCGAAGGAATTGCTGCTAACCGGAAACTATAAAGTTTTCGAAATCTCGCAAATCGTCGGTTACAAAAACAATGCGTACTTCAGCCAATTGTTCAAAAAGCATACCGGATATTATCCGTCGGAGCTGAATAAATAAGACTGGCAGCCGGGAGGAGAGACGGGGACGTTCTTGCAGACGATCCCTGTTATAACGGCAAAAAACGTACGATTCGGCACCTGTCCCAACTCCGTATATTCGTAGTAGTTATTGTAGATTTCTCTAATTTTAATAGAAATTCAACATTTTATAATGGAGTTGTACAAAAGAAAACTATCGAGGGGTGCATACACAATGAAGTGGCGGAACAGACCGGAAAGACGGGTACTCGGTTCATTGTTGGCGATGACGCTGTTAGGGGGCACGCTCGCAGGCTGCGTTCCTACGGAAAAAAAGAGCGGCGATCAGCCGGATGCCGGCACAAACAAAACGGAAGCGCTTCAAAATGTGGAGCTGAGGTTTGCCTGGTGGGGAAGTCAGGGCAGACATGACAGAACGCTGAAAGCAATCGAGAAATTTCAGCAGCTTCATCCTAACATTAAAATCAAGCCGGAGTATACGAGCTTCGACGGCTACTGGGAGAAGCTGTCTACGCAAGTCGCAGGGAACAATGCGCCGGATCTGATGCAGATGAGCGTGCTGTATATTAAGGAGTATACCGACCGCGGCGTGCTAGCCGATCTTACTCCGTATGCGAACAAGGAGATTCAGGTCGCCGACCTGAACAAGGAAGTGATCGCGAATCAGGGAACCGTCGGCGGCAAATTTACCGGCTTGCCGGTGTCCGACAACGCGTCCGTACTTATCTACAACAAAGAAATGTATCAGCAGGCCGGAGTTGAGCCGCCGAAGCTGGATATGACGTGGGAGGAATTTTTCGCCAAAGCACGTGAGGTCAAGTCCAAGCTTGGCGATAAAGTGTACGGTGCGTTCGATATGTCGGCCTCGCTGGAGGCATTTATGTATTACGCTTTCTCCGTCGGAGATACGATGTACAAAGGAAACAGGCTCGGCTACTCCGATCAGACATTCCGAAACTGGCTGAAAATGTGGGACGACGCCCGGAAGGAAGGAATCGTGCCGACGGCCGCGATGACCGCTTCGTTTTTGCCGCTGGGCAACTTCGACCCGAACAAGGACGCGCTGATGAAAGGGATCGTCCCGATTATCGGCCCCCAATTTACGGCGACGTTCCCCGCGTACGAAAACGTCATGAAGGACAAGATCGATATGGTCTCCTATCCGAAGGACAAGCATACGGGAAGCGTGCTGCTGCCGGCGATGTTCTTGTCCATGTCGGCCAAATCGAAACACCCGAAGGAAGCGGCGATGTTTTTGGACTTTTTCCTCAACTCCAAAGAGGCGGCCGATGTGCTCGAGATCGAAAGAGGTCTGCCGGAAAACAAAAAGATATTGGAATATTTGACCCCGCGATTTAACGACCGCGACAAAAAAATGATGAACATGCTGGAGCATGTGACGGGTAACAAACCCGGCATGTACGACGGAGGGCCGAAAGGCACGGGCGAGGTAACGAAGCTGTTCGAACAGACCGTGCAGAAGCTGCAGTTCGGCAAAGCTTCGATCGACGATGTCGTCGCCGAATTCCGCAAGGAAGCCGACAAAATTTTCGAAAAAAACAATTAAGAGTGCAAACGGGAAAGGGGATTCTCCGGCATGAATAAGCGCCAGTTTTCCGTTATTGGCTGTCAGCATGCGCATATCGGGATATTTATTAGCGAAATGCTGGAGCTGGGTTACAGCTGCGCTGGTATCTATGAGGAAGAGCAAAACGGTCTTTCCCGCGCTTTGTCCGACAAATTCGGCATTCCGCTGGCGCGTTCCAAGGAAGAGCTGCTCGGCGACTCCGTTGCCGTCGTCGGTTGCGCGGCGATTAACGACGAGAAGATCGACGTGATCGAATACTGCGAAAGCCGGGGCAAACATGTCATGGTCGATAAGCCCGCAGTTGTCAGTATGGACGGGCTGCAGCGGTTAAAGGCGGTTGCCGGAAGAGGGAACATCGAAATCGGCATGCTGCTGACCGAGCGGTTTCATCCGGCGATTCACACCTTGAAGAAACAGATCGAACGAGGCGCTTTAGGCGACATCGTAACGGTTGGAATGCGCAAACCGCACCGTCTCGATGCCGCCGCCCGTCCGGAATGGTTTTTTTCGAAAAAACAGTCAGGCGGGATATTGATCGATCTGCTCGTGCATGATTTCGACCTTTTGCGATGGTTAACCGGCAAGGAGATTGAAACGGTGAGCGGATACATCGGAAAAACGATAATGCCCGAACGTCCGACCTTTTACAATTCGGCCAGTGTGCAGGTGTTGATGCAGGATAACATCGTTGCTCAGCTATACGCCGATTGGCACTCACCTGTCGGGAGCTGGACGTGGGGAGACGGCCGGATATTCGTGACCGGGACGGAAAGCTTCGTGGAGCTTCGGCTGCAGGGCGATCCTTTGGTCGGGGCTGATCCGGTGGTTATCCGCTCGACGAACGGCGAGTCCGTCGAATCGCTTCCCGCGCTGCAGCCGCCATGCACGATTACGGAAGATTTCTTGCGGCGGATCGGCGGAGGGGAGAGCATCCTGACTCAGGACGATATCGTCAAGGCGTCGGAGGCGACGATGTGGGCCGATCGTACAGTTACGTACTTGAATCGATACGAAGCACCGTGAGCGGATGAGATTGGCAAGAAGTTCGGGAAGGCCCGTGTTCCCAATGTGGGATACGGGCTGGAACTTCGACCATTCCATATCTGATCCGTGGTGGGGGATTCCTGGTGGAAGACCCGGACCCGGAGCGAATGAAAGAGCAACATTGCAAACGCCCTCCTATGTTACAACTAGTATGAATTCGACAAAGGAGATGAAGCGTTTGAACAGACTCGAAGGGAAAATTGCTTTAGTAACCGGAGCCAGCCGGGGAATCGGCCGCAGTATTGCTTTGCGGCTGGCGCAGGAGGGAGCCCATGTCCTCGTGCACTACGGGCGGAGACGGGATGAGGCGGAGGCGGTCGTCCGGCAGATCGGGCTAGAGGGAGGCCGGGCGCATGCGATCGGCGCCGATCTGAGTACGCTTGACGGCATCAGTGATTTAATGGCGGCACTGGATGAAATCGTACGGGAACGTACGGGCGGCAGCGGATTCGATATTCTGGTCAATAATGCCGGTATCGGTCAGATTAGGGGTCTGGAAGAAACGACGGAGCAATCGTTTGACGAAGTGATGCGGATTAATGTCAAAGCGCCGTTGTTCGTAACCCAGCAAGCGCTGCCGCGGATGAACGACGGAGGGCGGATTATCAATCTCTCCTCATTTGTGACGCGGGCCGCCTCTCCGACGGTGTTCGCTTATAGCATGTCGAAAGGGGCGATCGACACGTTTACGCGTCTGTTGGCCAAGCAGCTGGCAGGCCGCCATATCACGGTGAACGCGATCCAGCCCGGCATTATCAATACCGAGATGAATGCGGCTACGCTGCAAGATCCGCAAGGCCAAGCGTACGCGGCCGGTCTTTCCGCCTTCAACAGATGGGGAGAACCCGAGGACGTGGCCGATATCGCCGCTTTTCTCGCCTCGCCGGACAGCCGCTGGGTAACCGGTCAATTGCTCGATGCGAGCGGAGGGTCACATCTATAAGTCAAGAGCGAAAAAGCCGCGGCTACTGCGGCTTTTTTTTATAAGCATATTAAAGTTTCTTACCCAAAGTGGACAAGGGGGCAGCACATCCTTGTCATGCCAGCAAGAGGCGGAAGTTGCTTATCGTGGGGGCGTCAGATGGGTGACAGGCCGTTAAGCCTTCTCTGCCCTTTCACTTCAAACGGGGGATGGGACTGAATAAGAGCGGTTTGGGAGGCTGTCGATTCATTGTGGACAACCAAGTGAAAAGGGAAAAGATTACCTTCTGGCGAGTTTTGTCTGGAATCCCCTACCTTACAATCCTTATGAAATCAAGGGATTCCGGACAACCTGTTTGAGCAGAAGAAGGTAACTTTTCACTTGGAACGGCCTGCTATCACTTCTACACAATGAATCGACAGTCTCGTTCGCAACCTTTATTTTGTACGAACCCGTATGGATGGAGAACATACGAGCGATTTGAGACTGCTAAATCGGCGAAAAGGGTGCAGACGCGGCGAGTGGGCTGAAATAAGGGGTGCAAACCGTCTCTATTCGTCTTCGTTTGGGGGAAAGGCTGAAAATAGAATGTGCAAAAGACTCTTATGCTGGATAGAAACCGCGCGTTTAGACGTTTGGGCGAAGCGATACGGGTGGAGAAGGCAGTCGACTTCAGGGAGTGGCTGCTTTTGTCTTATTCCAGGAAGATTTATTCGAGACTCGATTAACTCGGGACGGGTATGACGGACGTACTCATCTAGCTATCCGCTTAACAAGTGCGATCTCGCAGATCAATAATTGATGGAAATTCGATCAATATTTGAAAAGACGGCCCATGCGGTTATCCCTATAATTGGGTTTGGAAGCACAAGTTTCTTACAACAGTTCCTTACAACGTATCAGTTGAGACGAATTGTTCGAAGGCAGGATCACGGTACGGAGCGCAGTATCACAGGTTCAATAGGAGAAATGGGGGAAACGAAGTGGAAGAGCGACGCTGCGCGGCAAACCGTCCGGGTCTGGAGATTCACGCGGATGTTGCGGTCATCGGAGGCGGTCTCGGCGGTTGCGCCGCTGCGCTGGCTGCTGCAACAGCCGGTAAAACGGTAGTGATGACGGAAGAGACGGATTGGCTCGGAGGGCAATTGACAAGCCAGGCAGTCCCGCCGGACGAGCACAGGTGGATCGAGCAGTTCGGCTGTACACGCAGCTACAGAAATTTGCGTGAAGGGATTCGCAGCTATTATCGGCGAAATTTCCCTTTGACGATCGAGGCGATCCGCAAACCGAACCTGAATCCGGGCAACGGATCGGTGAGCAGGCTGTGCCACGAACCTCGCGCAGCGCTAGCCGTGCTTCAGGAGATGCTGGCCCCCTATGTGCACAGCGGGAAGTTAAAACTGCTCATGCGACGTGTTCCGACCCGGGCGGAAGCCAAAGGGGATTCAGTTCAAGCGGTTACGGTACGCCATACGGAGACTGGACGGGAGGAGACGATTGTCGCCGCGTTTTTCCTGGACGCGACCGAATGCGGGGATTTGCTGCCGATGACCGGAACGGAGTATGTAACGGGAGCGGAATCCATCAGCCAGACCGGAGAGCCGCATGCCGTGGACGGCGATCCGCTGCCGATGGATATGCAGGCGTTTACATATTGCTTCGCTATGGATCACATTGAGGGGGAAGACCATACGATCCAGCGGCCTAGAGATTATTTGTTCTGGCGCGATTACAAAGCCGATTTTTGGCCCGGTAAATTGCTTAGCTGGACCGGCGTTCTCCCCCGGACGCTTCAACCGCGCGAGTTCGGCATATTTAGCCATACAGCGGATTTATGGCGTTACCGGCGCATACTCGATAAGTCGAATTTTATGGAAGGAGCTTATTCCAGCGATATCACGATCGTAAACTGGCAGCAAAACGACTACTGGCTTGGCCCGATTATCGACGTGCCGGAAGAGGAGCGCAACAAACACCTGGAAGGCGCCAAACAGCTAAGTTTGTCTCTCCTGTACTGGATGCAGACGGAAGCTCCGCGCCCCGACGGCAAGATCGGTTACCCCGGGTTGAGACTGCGCAAAGATGTGGTCGGTACGGAAGATGGGCTTGCGATGTATCCGTATATTCGGGAATCGAGGCGTATCAAGGCTGAATTTACGGTACTGGAGCAGCACATCAGCCCGGACGCTCGAAAAGACGGACGCGCGGAACTCTTCCATGATTCCGTAGGGATCGGTTGTTACCGCATCGACCTCCATCCGAGCACGGGAAACAGACATTATATCGATATTTCATGCTTGCCGTTTCAGATCCCGCTGGGGGCGCTGATTCCGGTTCGCATGCAAAACTTACTTCCCGCCTGCAAAAATCTCGGCGTCACGCATATTACGAACGGCTGCTACCGGTTGCATCCCGTCGAATGGAACATTGGGGAAGCTGCCGGATATTTGGCCAGTTATTGCATCGACAAGCAATTACAGCCCGGCGCAGTTCGAAATCATCCCGACGCACTTAAAGATTTCCAGCAACTGTTGACGAAAGCGGGAGTTGAACTGAGTTGGCCGGACATCCGGGCTATGTAGAGTAACGAAATCAATCCCATCCGGCCTTTCTGACCGGGATGGGATTGATTTTGTTGTTTTATGCAGAATCGTAGCAGGCCCGTATAAAGGAACCGGTCTGAATGGGGTAGGCCAGGCAACTGAAGAGTTAGAAACTTAAGAGATAAAAACTTGTTGACGATCCGGGATAGACCTTGTATGCTAAATGCAAATAAGGATATTATGGTACGACCATTTTACAATTAATGTTTTTTTGATTGGTTTTGGTCCTTATTCCGATTATGGTCAGACCATAATATATATAAAGGGGGAGATGTTACTTCATTTTTTGTGATACTTTGAAACAAGAGTTCAAGTCGAAGGCGGTCAAAGGAAACACGAATGGTCAGATTGACGTTGTACCTAAGCAGACAAGGAGATGGTGTGGATGCTCGCGAAAAAAATATGGCTAACAGTCGGAATCTGCGTTGTCGCGACCGCTTGCGGAAGTAAGCCGGAGACGGATATCGCTCCGGGAGATACAGGCAAAACCCCGGAGCCTGGGATGTCGGTCCAGAAAGTCGTCGATACGCCGACCGACCTGTATATCGCTTATCCGGGCAGCGGCGAAAAGGATGAGCTGTTCATGCAGCGTTTCGGCGAGCAGATCAAGAAGAAGTTTCCGAACTACACGCTGAAGTACGTACCGCGGACTCTCGCCGAGGGGACAAATTATTATGCTTCGTATCTTGCCTCCGGCGCGCCGATCGATATTATGATTTCCTCTCTCGGTACGACGTCGCTTTATTTGACCAATCTGAGACTTGAAAGCGATATCAGCGATTTGATCAAAACGTACAATTACGATCTGACCCGCATCGAGCCCTCCTTGGTCGACATACAGCGTCAGCTCGCGAACGGGGGGATCTACGGCCTGCCATGGACGAGCGGAAGCTTCGTTTTTTTGTACAACAAAGACTTGTTCGACAAATTCGGGGTGTCCTATCCGAAGGACGGCATGAGCTGGGACGAAATCTACGAACTGGCGAGAAAGCTGACCCGCACGGATTCCGGAACGTCGTATAAAGGCTTTGCGATCCAGTTCGAAAACGCAATGGGCACGAATCAGCTGTCGGCGCCGTATTTCGACCCGAAGACGCACAAGTCGAAATTTTTGGAGGACAGCTTCGTCAAAGCTTTTGACAACATGGCCCGGTTTTACAAAATACCCGGCAACGAACCGCCGGCTACGAGCGTTCCGCTCGCGTTCCAGAAAGACAAAACGGTGGCGATGTTCATGGGTACGAGCGGCCAGATCAAGCCGACGGCGGAGCAGGTGCCGAACTGGGACGCCGTATCGTTGCCGGAGCTGCCGCAGAAACCGGGGGTCGGCTTTCAGGCTGCGCCCGAGTACTTCTATATTACGAGTAAAAGCAAATCGCGGGATGCCGCGTTCCAAGTGCTCGCCTTTATCGCCTCGGACGAATTCCAGGAGTGGTTAGGTAAGACGACGGCCATCTTGCCGGTGGCGAAAGACCCGAATAAGCTGATGCGGACATTCGGCGCCGATTTGCCCGGTTTTCAGGGGAAAAACGTGAAAGCGCTAATCCCTCGCACGTATGCTCCGTTAACGATCACCCCATATTTGACAATCGGCAATTCGGAGATGACGACTGCGCTCAAGGATCATTTGGCCGGCCAAGATGTGAACACCGTATTAAGAGAAGCGGGAGAGCGTGCAGATAAGCGTATCGCGACCGAGCAAGGAAAGTGAGCGGTCCGGTGATAAACCGGCGCACATAGATATCAAACGGCCTGGAGCCGAATAGGGAGAGAACATACATGGGAAAACAAGGCTTTTTTCCGGCATTGGGTACGCCTCTGGACGAGAATGGACGATTGATCGAAGGAAGCTTGCGTCGACACGTCGCGGATCAAATTGAAGCAGGTGCGGCCGGGTTGCTCGTTATGGGATCGATGGGGCAGCAGCCCTATATCCGCGGCGGTGAAACGGCCGAAATCGCCAGAATCGCCGTCGAAGAGGCGAGCGGAGCCTGCCCGGTGCTTATCGGCGTAATGGATAATTCGATCGGGCGGGTCCAAGAACGGATGGATCGGCTCGACGGGCTTGCGATCGATGGAGTTGTCGCCACGACGCCGTATTATTACCCGCTAACACAAGCTGATATCGTCAACTTTTTCACGTCGCTGGCCGCTTATTCGCCATACCCGGTTTATTTGTATGATTTGGCGGTTGTGACGCAGAGCAAAATTTCGGCTCAAACGGCGGAAAAGCTGATGAAGGTGCCGAACATCGGCGGCATCAAAACCGGCGATCTGACGACAGCGAGAGTGCTGTCGAGACTGCAGCCGACTGTCAATCCCGATTTTCGCATCATGTTCAGCGGCCTCGATGTGTTCGATGCGGCGTACGCTTACGGAATCCGAGACAATTTGGACGGCATGTTCAGCTGTACCGCCTCTTTAACCACTGGCATGTATAAGGCGCTCGAGGCCGGGGACAACGAAGCGGCGGCTCGGTGTCTGGACGGGATTTTGCTGCTGCGGGATACGTTTGTCGAAGTCGGCGTTTTCCCGGCCTTTACACATGCGATGAATTTGCTCGGATACGAAGGGACGTTTCATCCCGATTACATGCAGCCCATCGGCCCGGAGCAGCAGGAAAAGGTGCGTGAATGCATGCAGCGGCTAGCGCTGATCTAACAGTTCCGGATACAGTCCCGGCTCTTGCATTGCATGAATCGTCGAGAAACGGCGGAGGGAGCGACGGTATGTACAATTATATAGGGGGACCGGAATATTTAGGGGATGCGTTCGGCCCGGAAGGCAGCGCTGTATGTTTGCCGGGTGGAGCGATTCGATTCTTTTATACCGACAAATCCTCCAAGCCTTCCCATATCGTTTCCCGTACATCACGGGACGGAGGGAGAACATGGGAGGAGCCGAAGCGGGAATTTTCTACTCCTCCGGTCGTTTACCCGGATAAGGGCGGCCGTCGATCGACACCCAGACTTGGTATTCTACGGCTTCTCTGATCGATGAAGACGGGGAAATCCATGTGATGTTTCAGGTATACTACGGGACGGGAGCGATAGGCGTCACCCGGTTTATGGATGTGTACCATATCAAATCCGTGAAAGGGCGCACCGGCTGGTCGGAAGCCGTCCCGATCCGTTCCGGCATTTGGTGCGGGGCTGCAAAAGGGCTGACGACGATCCAAACATCCGGGGGCTGGCGGCTGGTTGCCACTTTCGGCGAATGGAGGGTCCCGGCCGTACCGGGCGAAGGCGTGCTGGACAGCCATGTGTACTACTCCGACGATAATGGCTTGACATGGACGGAAGCGGATTATGCGGACGGCAAGCCGCTGTATGCCCCGGTGCGGGACGATTTCAACGGAGCCAATTACGGGGCGATCGAAGGAAGCATCGTCGAACGTGCACCCGGGTTGCTCAGCATTTACATGAGAACTCAAACGGGATCGATCTATGAAGCGTTGTCCACCGATTGCGGCAGCACGTGGTCTGCAGCAGCCCCTTCTCCGCTCCGCGGCTCCAGTTCACCTGCCTATGTGATCAGGCTGTCGGACAGCCGGCTTGTCGCCTTCTGGTGCAACCAGCCCCAGCTTCCTTTAATGGAGGCGGCCGGAGGAGGCGCGATCGGCATCTACAGCGGGCGGGACGCCCTGCACGGAGCGATTTCGGACGACGGCGGGACGACGTGGAGTGGATATCGCGAGCTGCTGCTGGACCCTAGAAGAAATGAAACGCCGATTAAAGGAGATGTCGGGGTCGCTTATCCGAGTGCTGTCGAATTGGCAGACGGAACGATCTTCCTGACGACCGGTCAAGGCATTTCCAGGGCGATGCTTCGCTTTGCTCCCGACTGGCTGTGCGAGACGAAACGTTCGGATTCTTTTACAAGCGGGTTACTCGATTGGTCGACTTACACCGTGCACGGTCTGGACGGCGAGACACAGGGTCTTGGCAAGAAGCCGCCGAGAACCGAAGGAGCTTGTTTGGTTGACCACCCCGACAGGGCCGGGGCCCAATCGCTGCATATCCGAAAAGCCGACCCGGAAAAACCGGCGGACGGAGCCACTTGGAACTTCCCGGGCGGAAACGGTGTCCGGGGTAAGCTTCACCTGCGGGTGAAGTTCAATTCCGGCTTTCAGGGAGCATGGATCTCGTTGAATGATGCCTTCTACGATCCCTGGTACCTGGATGGTGAAAAAAACGCGGTTTTCCAGCTAACCATCGGCCCTGAAGGACAAATCGACGGCGGCAGCCGATTGGAGCTCGACCAATGGCTGGATCTGGCCTTCGCTTGGGATAGAGACGAAGGGCGCTGTCAGGTCGCCCTCGACGGTGGACGGACGCTTGCCGTCTTGCAGCAAAAGAATCGTGGCTGCGATGGAACGCCGATTTGTTATTTGCGGCTCAAGTCCGGTGCGGTGGGAGCGCTGCCGGACACGAACGGGTTTATGGCGGATTCCGTATGGGCGGCTACGGGCGTATGAGCCGGGACAGAAAATCCATTGAAAGAGGTGTCGAACCATGCTGCAAAAAAAAGGCGGCGTCGTATTGGATTTGCGTCCGGGAGAAGGGAATCCGCGCAACAGCGAAGGGGCGTTTCTCGAATTGCAGGACGGCAGGCTGTTATTCATTTACAGCAGGTTCATCGGAGAATCGAGCGGGGATGCGGGACTTGCTTGTCTAGCCGCACGGTATTCCGAGGATGAAGGGGAGAGCTGGTCCGGGGATGAGCGAGTCGTAAGTCCGGAAGAGCACGATGCGATGAATTTGATGAGCGTGTCGCTTATGCGTATGCAGAACGGGGATGTCGGCCTGTTTTATTTAATCCGGTACGGTTTGCACGATATGAGGCTTCATCTCCGGCGTTCTGCCGACGAAGGAAAGACATGGGGGGAAGCGATATGTTGTATCCCCGGGCCGGGTTATTATGTGACGAATAATGATCGGGTCATTCGGCTGGCCAGCGGCAGACTGGTCATTCCCGCCGCTTATCACAAGGTGCGTGGCGATAGCCGGGCGGACTGGAAATCGCTCGATGTCAGAGGTGTGGCGCACTTTTATTTGTCCGATGACGACGGATTTTCATGGAGAGAAGCCAAAAATTACTGCGTGCTGCCGTATTCACGTACGATTAGCGGTCTTCAGGAGCCCGGTGTCGTTGAACTTAGTGACGGCAGCTTGTTCGCATGGGCCCGAACGGACGTCGGCTGCCAGTACGGGATGTATTCCCGAGACGGCGGCGAGACATGGAGTTCGCCTGAGCCCACCCCGTTCTCTTCGCCTTGCTCGCCGCTATCGATGAAGCGGATACCGGATCAAGACGCGCTGCTCGCCGTCTGGAATCCGATCCCTCATTATCAGACGAGGGAATATACCAGAATTTCGGGAGGACGTACGCCGCTGGTGGGAGCGGTCAGCAAAGACGAGGGGCAAACATGGACGGACTTTTTCGCCGCCGAACTGGAAGAGGACCGCGGGGGCTACTGCTACACGGCGATCCATTTCACGAGCGACTCCGTCCTGCTCGCTTATTGCGCCGGTGAACCGGAGGACCGCTCGCGTCTCGCCCGGCTGAAGGTGCGGAAAATCCGGCTGACGGACATCGTTTCTTCCTAAGAAATCGGATAAACTGAAGATAAAGATGACGTTCAATCAACCGGGTAAACGCGGAGGATGACTCTATTAGGAAGAGTTGCCGATACCAAACAGAAGATGCACCACTAGGGGTCCGCGTACATCGCGGATTATTTTTTTGTATACAGCTATTGATCCAGTACCGCTTCCTGCGGTTTATGAAATTACGTGCATAAACATGCTACAATAGAACTGGAACGATAGCTGATTAGGGGAGGCTACACATTGGGAGCCGAGATTATTAAAGTTTGCAAAGAACATTTACCCTCACTGCGATTCATAGGCAAATGTTACACGGATGCGGATCGGGGACCTGACGGCGGTTATGGCCACAAATGGAGGGAATGGTTTCAGAAGGGCTGGTTCCAACAGCTGGAACAGCTTGGTGTCCTACAGGGGATCGAGAACGGATATTTAGGCTTGATGGGCTGTTCGGACAAAGCTAACAGCTTTCAATACTGGATCGGCGTCTTTTTCCCGGAACAAACGGCTGTCCCCGAGCATTTCGATTCCATCGATATCCCGGAAGGGGATGCAGGGATTTGCTGGATTTACGGAAACTCGAATAACGGCGAACTATACGGGCAGGAGCCTCATAACCGGTGCATGGCCAAACTGCAGGAAAACCAAATGGGGCATTTCCGCGATGATTTTAAGGGCCCGGAAGAGAACTGGTGGTGGTTTTTTGAGCGATACAACCATCCGCGGTTTACGACTCCGGACGATCAGGGGAATGTGATTTTAGATTATGGGATGTATTTGGGAAAGTAGACTGCCAGCTAGCCGTTAACATGCTTTCAACTGCAGCTTCGGTGCACCGCGCAGCCACTCGCTTCTACAGCAAATTACATATCGGGAAAGGGCCGCTTCGCTAAAGGAGTGGCCTTCCTTATTTCCAAAAACGGGAAGCGAGGGCAAATCCGTTAAAAATAGATAGCAGTTGTTAAATAAATACCATTTTCAAACCGGGACAAGCTATTCTTATAATAGATTATCCGGAATATACAATGGGAGACCGCTTCTTATGATACGTATTCGCAAACGCAGCTTCCGGGTTTATTTAACGATCGCGATCTTGTCGCTGCTTGCGGCATGGACGGCCGGCTGCCGCGGCGACGGCGGGCAGCCGGGATTCCCCGGCTCAGACGGCTTGGGAGAATCGCTTCTTGGTAGAAGCATTACGGTATATATGGGCAACAGTCCGGCGGCCGATGCGATTCGGGTATTGCTGCCCGAATTCGAAGCAAAAACCGGATTGAAGGTCGATTTGACGAGTTTCTCGAATGAACAGCTCAGCCAGAAGCTGTCCGTCCAATTCGCGGCGGGCAGCATCAACCCGGACGTATTCATGCTTCGGCCGCTGGAGGAGCTGAGATTGTTCGGCGTAAGCGGCTCGCTGGAGCCGTTAGACCGGTTTATAGACGGTGACGCGGAGTATGACTTCGCTGATTTTTCGCAGATTGCCGTCGAATCCGTCACCTTGGACGGTTCGATTGCGGCTATGCCGTTGTCGACGGAACAGCAGATTTTGTACTACCGCAAAGATTTGCTTGAGGAAGCCGGATTGTCCGTTCCGCGCACACTCGATGAGCTGGAGGCGGCCGCCAGGGCGCTGCACGATCCGGCAGGAGGCGTATACGGCTTCGTAGCCCGCGGACAGCGGAATGCGCTTGTAACCCAATTGTCTTCCTTCCTTTATTCGGAGGGAGGCGATTTTCAGCAAAACGGCATGGCAGCGATTAATACCCCCGAAGCGGTCAGAGGGATCGGCCGTTACGTTACGATGCTCAAGCGGTACGGTCCTTCCGGCGTTTTCAACATGGGCTGGCAGCAAGCGGCAGGTCTGTTCTCGCAGGGAAAAGCGGCGTTTTACACCGACGCGAGCGCCATCTATTCGATCGCGATCGGCTCCGAGCAGTCGTCCATCAAGGGCAAGGTCGGCTTCGCCACATTCCCGGCCGGTCAGGCAGGCGCAAGGCCGTACAGCATTACCGCCTGGGGCCTGGGAATGAACGCGGCATCGGACCGGAAGGAGGCTGCCTGGCAATTTATCCGCTGGGCGACCAGCAAGGACATTGTGATGAAGTCGCAGCAATTGGGAAATCCGGGCGCGCGTCAGTCCGTCTGGAGCGATCCGCATGGCATGTCGGGTTTTCCGGAATCGTACATTGCCGTCGTAACGGAATCGATGCGCATCGGTGTCGGTCATGACCGCCCGAAGGTCGTCGATGTAGGGGCGGCTCGTGATCTGATCGGCGATATCGTCATTCAAGGACTGCTGGACGAAGATATCCAGGCCGCAGCCGACAAGGCGAACCGCGATTTTCAAGCGCTCATCGACAAGGAGCGAAGCCCATGAATACGTTCGGCAAAATTATTTTGCTGCTCGTCTCGCTGCTCATTCCGATCATGCTGCTGTACGGATACTCCAATCAGGTCAGTGTGAGCGTCGTACGCGACACGATCGAAGCCGGCAACAAAAACCGGCTCGCCTTTTTTATGAGCCAGATGGAAATGATGATCGATCAGTTGACGAAATATTCGGTAACAGCGAGCCGCGATTACAGTATCAAGGAATATTTGGAGGGCAGAAGCGAAGATTCGCGGGTCGTGCAGATGCAGCGGCGCAACCGGATCGTCGAGATGCTCAATATGCAGATTGCGACAAGCGCCTGGAACAACCAGATTATTTTGTATGTGCTCGACACTAAGGAGATTTTATCGACCGATTATTCGGTCCAATACGACGAGGCCTATATCCGTAACCCGCAATGGAAACTATGGTCGCACCGGAGCGCGGTTACGTTCGGGATTACGCAAACGTTTTTTTCCCGGATCAAGGAAAGCGATATCCCTAATCTGCTCGTTGAGGTGCGGTTTACCGACGACAATCTGCGGAATATGCTGAACCTGCTCAAGCAGGGCGGGGAACACGAGCCGTTCCTGTACCATGCCGGAACTGAGCCGATCATCAGCTACACGGCCAACCGGACGCTTGTCGACCGGATCGCGGAGCAGCTGGACGGGACGGAGTTATCTCCGCAGGGTGGCAGTATGACCGTTCAACTGCAGGACGGAACCTATATCGTCAATTACGTCCGTTCGGAAAGTCTGGGCTGGTTTCTCGTCGATATCGTCCCGCTCCAGTCCGTGTTCGCTCCGATCGTTACAAGCCGGAACCTGTTTTACGTTTCGATCTGCCTGCTTATGGCGCTCGGCGTACTGGTTACGCTGCTGCTGTACCGGAACGTGCAGCGGCCGATCCGGATGCTGATCCAGGGCGTGCAGCGGATCAAGGACGGCCAATATTCGGCCAGGCTGAAGCGTCAGCCGAACAACGAATTCGACTTTCTGTTCGGCAGCTTCAACGAGATGGCCGGACAAATCGGGGATTTGATCGAGAAAGTGTACAAGGAGACGCTTCGTTCGAAGGAAGCAACGCTTAAGCAGCTGCAGTCGCAAATCAATCCGCACTTTTTGTACAACTGTCTGTTTTATATTAAAAACATGTCAAACTTGGGCGATAAGGATGCGGTTTCCGCCATGGCGCTTAACCTGGGCGAGTATTACCGCTATTCGACCCGCCTCGAGAAACCCACGGCGTCTTTGGCCGAAGAAATGAAGCTGATCGAAAACTATTTGACGATCCAGACGATGCGCATACAGCGGTTTCATTACGAGATCGACATTCCCGAGCCGATGCTGTCCCTGGACATTCCGCGCCTGCTCGTCCAGCCGCTTGTGGAAAATGCGATCGTACACGGTGTGGAAAACAGCGCCCGCTTCGGCTTAATTACGATTACGGGCATGCAGGAAGACGAGGTGAGATGGATCGTCGTTGAAGATAACGGTCCCGGCCTGTCGATGGAGCAGATTGCGGAGCTGCAGCGTAAAGTCGCGTCGCCCCAAGACGAGGAGACCGGGTTCGGCCTGTGGAACACGCATCAGCGTCTCGTGCATAAATACGGCGGAAGGTCGGGGCTGATCTTTGGCCGCTCCGAATCCGGCGGCTTGCGCGTGGAGCTGGTATGGGAGGAGCGGCAGGATACGCCGTGACCGGAGCTTATGGGCCGATTAGGAGGGATTCGGATGTTTCAACTGTTGATCGTCGATGACGAAGCGAGTGTGGTAGACAGCTTGGCGGATACGCTGCCTTGGCAGGAAATCGGCATTTCCGCCGTATTTAAAGCTTATTCGGGCAGTGAAGCTCTGGAAGTGCTGAAGACGAATACGATCGATATCATGATGACCGATATCCGCATGCCGGGCATGAACGGGCTTGAGCTGCTGGCGCTCGTCCGCCGCGAATGGAAATGGGTGAAATGCATCCTGCTGTCGGGCCATGCGGAATTCTCTTATGCGCAAGAGGCGATCCGGCACGACGCCCATGAATACTTGCTGAAGCCGGTCGGCGACGATGAAGTGTTGGCCAAGGCCGGCCAGCTGGTCGCGGAGCTGCGGAGGGAACGGGATGAGAACCGGGCGTACGAGCGTGTCGTCAAAGCGTTCCAGGAGCATCTTCCGAAGCTGCGCGGCGATCTTCTCGCCGATCTGCTGCAAGGCACGAAGCTGTCGCCGGACAAGCTCGGGCACAAGCTGGAATCGCTCAAAATCGAGATGGCGACGGACGAACGGTTCGCGCTGCTGCTGTGCAGGCTGGAAGACCGGCTGGCCGAGCTCGATTTTTACAGCTTGTCGCTGATGGAATACGCGGTCGTCAATATGGCGGAAGAGCTGTTCGAGGACGAGTTCCGGCTGTGGAGCTGCAAGGATATACACGGTTATCTCGTATTTCTGGTCACACTGCGGGAACGGCGGGACAGCAGCCCGGAGCAGAGCGAGCTGCCGGTGCCGCCGACGCAATCCGCGGAGCGGCCAACCGAACCCGAGGAAAGCCGGCTCCAGTCGATCGCGTCCCAGCTGCAGCTCGGCGTGACCCGGTATTTGAAAGGCAGCGTGTCAGTCCTGATCAGCCGCTGGGGTGCGTTCCCGGCCGATATACAGCAATTGTACGAAGAAATTCTGTTATCGATGCGCAGACAAGTCGGTCAGCAAAGCGGCCTGCTCATCTACGTGTCGGACGAACTGGAACGGATGCCCGTCCATGCGCTCCAGCGTCTGAACGAACCGCCGATGCTTGTCCATCTGCTGGAGTCCGGCGACTTCGAGCGGACGCGCGACAAGCTGAACGGCGTCTGGGAGGAGCTGAGCTTGAAATGGGCCGATTCCCGGGAGCATGTGACGGAAGCGTTTTTCTCCATCTATGCCTCGTTCAGCTCGTTCGCGCACAAAAACGGCCGGCAGCTGACCGACATGATCGGCCCGCTGCTGTCCGATGTGACCGGCTTGACGCCGATCCGCTCGCTGGAATCGTTTCACCATTGGATGTTCCAGTCGCTGGAGCTGCTGCAGCAATGCATGGAGAGCGAGACGCGCAACGACCGGGAGAACGCGGTGCGGAAAATCAAGCACTTTGTGGAAAAGCATCTGGTGGACGACGTGTCGCTGCAGACGATCGCCGACTCGATGTATATGCACCCCGTTCATGTGTCGCGAATCTTTAAGCTGGAAACCGGAGAAAATTTGAGCGATTTCGTGCTGCGCCTGAAAATGGAGAAGGCAGCCGTGCTGCTTGCCGATCCGGCGCTGAAAAACTACGAGGTTGCGCTGCGGCTCGGTTACCAGAACCCAAACTATTTTATCAAAGTGTTCAAAAAATATTATTCGGTCACACCGCAAGAGTTTCGCCAGAAGCTCGAAACGGTCGGCGATCTTTAAGCGGAAAGCAGCTCGTCCTTCATGGATGAAGCTGCTTTTTTTAACGTGTGCCGAGTTGCGGAGACTGCTCGTCGGCTTGAGCTCCCCTCCGGGTCGCGGCTGCTTCGATCTCGTTAATTTTGTGCCATCGCGGTTAAATAGTTGTCATTTTAAGCGGAGGGGAAACGCTTTACTATGAAAACAAGAGGTTTTCGTTCCCCGCAACGGCAAACGGAAGCCCCGAACATAAAGGCGGCGCTTTAGGCGGCCGCTATTCCGGGAGGTCATCACGAATGAATCGATGGATCAAGAAGGGAGCGGCCGTGTCGCTGCTTGCGGCGCTGGCTGCGGGCTGCAGCACGGGAGGAGAGACGGCGAATCAGGGTGCCGACAACAAAACCAAGCCGACGCTCACGTTCTGGATGAAAAAGCAGCTGTTCGAGGACCAAAACAAGCTCGTGCAAGAGCGGGCCAAGCAGTTCGGCACCGAACACAACGTTAACGTGAATATCGAGCTGATCGCTTATGAAGACTTCTACCCGAAATGGTCTGCCGCAATCGAATCGAGGACCGTACCGGACATCTCGTTTTTCGGCTATCAGGAAATCGGCCAATTTTACGCCAAGGGCGTACTTGAGGATACGACCGATCTGGTCAAATCGATCGAAAGCAAAAACGGCGAGATTCAGGCAAGCATGAAAAAAGCGATCACGTTCCAAGGGAAGCAATACGCCATCCCGTTCTGGACCGAGTCGCAGGTGCTGTACTACCGTAAAGATTTGTTGAAAAACGCCGGCTTCGACGCCCCACCGAAAACGTGGGACGAGTTCCGCAAGATGGCCAAGGCGCTGACCGATCCGGGCAAAGGCGTGTACGGCGCCGGCATGGGCTACGGCAAAGGCAACTCCGACGCCGAGTTCCTCACCCGCGGCATCATCTGGTCGTACGGCGGATCGCTTGATACGAAGGACGGCAAGACGGTAATCGCGAATTCGCCGGAAACAATCGAGGCGACGAAGGTGATCCGCGACATTTTCATGACCGACAAAAGCACGCCTCCAAGCGCAATCGGCTGGGACGACAGCGGCAACAACAAAGCGTATTTGAGCGGCCAAGCCGCAATGGTGTTCAACGTCGGCAGCCTGCTCAGCACGATCAAGAAGGACAACCCGGAGTTGTACGAGAAGACGGGAATCGCTCCTTATCCGGCCGGGCCGAAAGGAACGTTTATTCCGGGGATCAGCAACAACCTCGGCATTTTCAAAGATTCGCAAAACAAAGAGCTGGCCAAGCAGTTCGTCGAGTATATGCTCGCGACCGACTGGTACAAAACGTGGATTGAAAAAGGCTCGCCGCTTACCGGTCCGGTGTATACGAAGCTGACGAGCGAGCCGGTGTGGCAGGACGAGCGAAACAAAGCGTTTGTCGATTCGGTGAAAGGGTTCTCTTTCCTCGGTTATCCGGGCGAATACAATCCGAAGGCGGGCGAAGTGTTCAATCTGCGCATCGTGAACGATACGTTCCAGAAGCTGCTGCTCGAGCCGAGTTATACGCCGGAGACGGCGATCAAAGATTTGCAGACGAAAATCGAAGAGATTTATAAGAAGTAACAAGACCAAATTCAGGCTGCGGTCCAAGGCAGTGCTTTCACACGGTTTGCCTGCGCCCGCAGCCTACAGTTAGGCGGGATTTCACTTGAGAACGAACACGGACAACAAGCTGGCGTATGCACTGATGAGTCCCGTATTGATTTACTTGCTTGCCGTCATGGTCGTTCCGTTCGGCTGGGCGCTGTACCTCAGTTTCACGAATAAAGTCGTCGGCAGTAACGCCACATTTATCGGACTCGGCAATTACATCGAGCTCGTCCAGGATTCGCTCTTCTGGAGAGCGGTCTGGAACACGGCGGTATTTACGCTGGTGGCTGTCATCGGCAAAACGGTGTTCGGCATGATCATGGCGCTCGTGCTGAATGAAAAAATCGTATTCCGCAACGTGTTCCGGGTATTGCTGTTTTTGCCGTGGACGATTCCGACGATCGTTTCCGTTTTTACGTGGCAATGGATCTATTCCGATGTGGGCGGCGTGCTCAATTATTTGCTGCTCAAGGCGCATCTCATCTCGCAGCCGGTCGGCTGGCTCGCCAGTCCCGATCTGGCGATGTTTTCGGTCATTCTGGTCAACGTCTGGCGCGGCATCCCGTTTATGGGGATCGCCATCCTGGCCGGACTGCAGACGCTGTCCAAAGAAATGTACGAAGCGGCGATGCTGGACGGAGCCGGGGCGATCAAGCGGTTTTTCTACATGACGCTGCCTTCGGTGAAGGAAGTGACGGTGCTGGCGGCCGTGATGACGACGATCTGGACGCTGAACGATTTCGAGATCATCTGGCTGCTTACGCGCGGCGGGCCGTCGAACGGGACGCAGGTGCTGTCTACGCTTAGCTACACGATTGGATTTTTGAATATGAGCTTGGGGAAAGCGATCGCAATCGCGATCATGACGATGCCTCCGCTGATCATGCTGATCAACTTCGTCACGAAGCGTTCGCTTTCATCGAATGAGTAGGTGATGGCAGATGGAACATAGATCGATCGCGAACCGGATAGTCGTATACGCTACATTGGCCGTCATGCTTGTTTTTGCTTTGTTTCCACTGTACTGGATGTTTAATACTTCGTTCAAATCGAATGCCGAGATTTACCGGATGACTCCGACATTTTGGCCGGAGCGGTTTACTTGGTCGGCGTATGAGAAGCTATTGACGGAGAACGGGTTTTTGCTGAACGTTAAAAATTCGCTGGTCGTCTCCGTATTCGTCGCGCTCGGCTCGATCGCGGTCAGCATGCTGGCCGCATATGCGATCGCCAAGCTGCGCTTTCGCGGCAGAAGCATCGTGTCCCGGGGCATATTGTATGCTTATTTGATGCCGCGTGCCGTATTGTTCATCCCGCTGTATATGCTCGTCTCGCTGATCGGCGTTAATAATTCGATCTACGGACTGATGATCATTTATCCGACGATTACGATTCCGTATGCGACCTGGATGCTGATCTCGTATTTCAAATCGATTCCGGTCGAAATCGAGGAGGCTGCAATGATCGACGGATGCAGCCGGGCACGCACGATGTGGAGCATCATTTTCCCGCTGGCCGCTCCCGGAATCGCGGCGACATTTATCTTTTCGTTTACGCTTTGTTGGAGCGAATATTTGTATGCGCTGGTCGTAGTGACGAAAGGCTCGGACAAGACGCTGACCCTCGGTCTGTCGGATATGATCGTCGGGGACGTCTTCGCCTGGGGACCGCTGATGGGCGGTTCGATTCTCGCTTCGATCCCGGTCGTCATTATGTACCTGTTCACTTCTAAATATATGGTTAGCGGCATGACCGTAGGAGGAGTCAAATAATGGGCGAACTGAAAAAAGTGCTGGTGACCGCGACGAATTACTCGCGGTTGTGCGCGGAAGCGAAGCGGCTGCTCGAGGAGGGCGGCTGCGAAGTGATCGAGAACAAGGTCGGACGTCCGCATACGTTCGAGGAGCTCGCTCCGCTTGTTGCGGATATCGACGGCGTCGTGGCCGGTGTGGATACGTGGGACGAAGCGGTGTTCAAGCTGGCGCCGAAGCTGAAGGCGATCGCCCGGTTCGGCGTAGGCGTGGACAATATCGATCTGGCCAAAGCGCGCGAATACGGCGTTCAGGTGACGAATGTACCGGGAGGGAATGCGAACGCCGTCGCCGAGCTGACTGTCGGGCTGCTGCTGGCGCTGATCCGCAGCATTCCGGCACTGCACCAGTCAGCCCGGCGGGGGTATTGGGACCGCCACGTCGGCGGGGAGCTTGCGGGCAAAACGGTCGCCCTGCTCGGCTTCGGCAACATCGCCCAGATGGTCGCCAAAAAGCTGAGCGGATTCGACGTCGAGATTATCGCTTACGACAAGTACCCGAATGCGGCGAAAGCCGCGGAGCTTGGCGTCGAGCTCGTCAGCGCCGAGAAAGCGCTGGCGCGCGGCGACATCGTCAGCATGCATTTGCCGAGCCTTCCGGAAACGCGCCATATGATGAATGACGCACGGTTCACGTCGATGAAACGCGGAGCTTATTTCATCAATACGGCGAGGGGGGCGCTGGTCGATGAAGGAGCGCTGTACCGCGCGCTGAGATCGGGAACGATTGCGGGAGCGGCAATTGACGTGTACGAGACCGAGCCGGTATCTGCGGACAATCCGCTATTTCAGCTGGACAATATCGTTACAACGCCTCATACGGCTGCCGAAACGGAAGAAACGTACCGCAGAGTCGGGCTCGTCACGGCACAGGCGCTGCTCGACATATTCGCCGGCAAGCAGCCTGACAATCCGGTTGTACGTTAAGGCGCAGCGATTGCCTGTATCGGCCATCCGATGGGAGATCGGCGGCCCCCCGCGGGAATGGCGGTTCGATCAGGATGGAAACGCAGCGGATTGACCGCAAGGAAAGGAAGGGAGCCATGGAACGAAGCGCTGTCGTCATAGGCAGTTTGAATATGGATATTGCGGTAACGGTCGAGCGGCTGCCTGCGGAGGGAGAAACGCTGCAGGGCGGCGGACTCGTCGAAGCGCCAGGCGGCAAAGGGGCCAACCAGGCGGCGGCGATCGGAAAGCTGCAAACCCCGGTGCGGATGATCGGCAAAGTCGGCGCGGACCGCAACGGGGCGGCACTGCTGCAATCGCTCGAGGGGTCCGGGGTGGATACGGACGCCGTGCTTACGTCGTCCGGGCAGCCGACCGGCGTAGCGCTCGTTACCGTCGACCGGGCGGGGCGGAACCATATCGTCGTGGTCCCCGGAGCGAACGGGGAGTTGACCAAGGAAGATATCGACAGCCGCGCCGATATTATCGAGCAATGCGATATGGTCGTGCTTCAGCTGGAGGTTCCGCTGGAGACAGTCGCTTATGCGCTTCGCCTGGCGAAAGCGCTCGGCAAAACGACCGTGTTGAATCCGGCGCCCGCCCGTAAGATGGACGACGAGCTGCTGCGGCATGTCGATTTCCTCATTCCGAACGAACACGAGCTGCAAACGATTGCAGAACTCGACCAAATCGACGAGCATTCAGCCGGGGGAGCGGCCCGGCGGTTCGCGGAGAAGGGTGTCGGCGCCCTTATCGTTACGATGGGGGAGAAAGGCTGTTATTACGCCGATCGCAGCACGATCCGGTCGTATCCGGCCTGCAAAGTGAATGCGATCGATACGACGGCAGCCGGAGACAGCTTTATCGGCGGTTTTGTGGCCGGCTACCTGGCATCCGGCAACGCGGATACGGCGATCCGGCAGGCGCAACTTGCCGCCGCTATTACCGTGACGAGGCATGGCGCCCAAAGCTCGCTGCCGACGAGGCAAGAGGTAGAAGCGTTGTGGCAAAGTGCGAACGAATAGTACGGCTCAGAAGAGGAGAGAACGAGAAATGAAACATTTATACGGCGTAACGACGGCTATGGTCACTCCGTTTCGTAAAGACGGTTCGATCGATTTCGAAAGCGTGGAGAGATTGACGGAGTTTCTCATTTCGAAAGGAGTTCACTGCTTGTATCCGCTCGGCACAACCGGCGAAATGCTGCGATTGACTGTAGCCGAACGCAAAGCGGTCGCCGAAACGGTCGTACGCCAGGCGGCGGGCCGTGTTACGGTGTTTATCCATGTCGGCGCGATGACCCAGCACGATACGGTTGAGCTGGCGAAGCATGCGAGCGAGATCGGAGCAGACGGTATCGGAGTCGTGACTCCGGCGTTTTTCGGTGCGAACGACGCGGAGCTGGAGCATTATTTCGTAACGGTCGCTTCGAGTGTGCCGGATAGCTTCCCGGTGTACTTGTACAACATTCCTCAATGTGCGGCCAACGATCTGAAAACCGATGTCGCCGAGAAGGTGGCGGCACAATGCGCGAATGTAATCGGTATCAAATATAGCTATCCGGACTTTTTGCGGACGAACGAGTATTTGACTATCAAGGACGGGGAATTCTCCGTTATGCAAGGGGCGGACCGCCTGTTTTTGCCCGCTCTGGCGATGGGATGCGAAGGAGTTATCTCCGGCGTTTCGTGCGTCTATCCCGAACCGTTCGTCGCGGTATACGAAGCTTTTCTCGCAGGCGATCTGGATCAGGCGAGAAAGCTGCAGCGGATCGCGATCCGGTACTGCGAAACGCTCAGAAGCGGCAGCAACATGTCCTACTTCAAAGAAGCGCTCAAACTTCGGGGCATCGATGCTGGCTACATGAGAGCACCTCAGCTCGATCTGCCCGAGGCGGAGATCGGCGATCTGAAGCGCAGACTGGACGAGTTGAACGCGCTGACCGGGTATGCGTAAGACGAAGTAGACGGATGGATAGTCTTGAAAAACCGTTCCGGTTACCGAGGCCGCTGAAAAAGTCCGTCTCTTATAAAAAGGTACAGTCCTTCAAGAAAGTTGAAGAGGCTGTACCTTTTTTGCCGTATAATTGAGTCATCACGAAAAGCGGGTGAGAGCGAATGATTCGGCAACAACAAACCTTAGTTCTGAGTCCTTATGCGGCATTGTATGACATTGTCGTGCCGAAGGACAATATGCTTCGTCAAATCAACGAACTGGTGGACTTCACCTTCATATACAAAGAACTCGAAGCAAAATATTGTCTGGATAATGGACGTAACGCAATTGATCCCATTCGCATGTTTAAATATTTGCTACTGAAAGCCATCTTTGAACTATCTGACATAGACATTGTCGAACGCTCAAAGTATGACTTGTCGTTCAAATACTTCCTCGGCATGGCACCGGAGGACCCGGTAATCGATCCGAGCTCCCTGACGAAATTCCGTAAACTGCGTTTGAAAGACATGAACCTATTGGACATGCTCATTGGTAAGACCGTAGCTCTTGCCATCGATCAGAATATCCTGAAGAGCAACTCCATCATCGTTGACGCTACGCATACGAAAGCGCGCTACAACCAGAAATCGCC
>NZ_JBYUPU010000038.1:0-70869 GCF_058135425.1 Paenibacillus sp. MAH-35 | reverse complement strand
AGGCAAAAGACTTCTTGCTGTGTAATCCTTACACGAACTGTCGGAACGACAGGGTTAGCTTGGTGAACTTCTCTTCGTTAGAAGGGACTACCCAAGAATCTCGTGTCTTTAGTCATGAGAGGTTCAAACGATTAGGTTTCGTGCAGCAGGTTCGATTGCTGCGTGAGTCAGGCGAGAGAGCGACGGCGTTCCATCCGTCCGCCGGCGAAAAGGTTCTTCGAAGTGCGCAGTCTCAACTGTAGGTGATTGAGTCTGGAGTGGAATTCGAGTGATGAGGTTCGAGCTCTGGATGGAGACCGAAAGCGGGTGTGAAGTTTTGAAGATTGAAGTTTAAGCTTGAAGGAAGTTTAAAACTTGCAGTTAGTTTAAAGTTTGAAGTCTAACCTAAAACCTTCCGGGCAGGCATCACCTGCAAATAAGCGTCTCCGGCATCCTCTATTTTCGGCGTTATGGGGTGTTTGAGGTAAATAAAGGCGGTTTGCACTTCTTATTTCATCCAACTGATGGAGTGTGCACTTTTTCGCCTATTTTAGCAGTCTCAAACGAGACTGTCGATTCATTGTGTAGAAGTGTTAGCAAGACCGTTCCAAGTGAAAAGTTACCTTCTTCTGCTCAAACAGGTTGTCCGGAATCCCTTGATTGAATAAGGATTGTAAGGTAGGGGATTCCAGACAAAACTCGCCAGAAGGTAATCTTTTCCCTTTCCACTTGGTTGTCCACAATGAATCGACAGCCTCTCAAACCGCTCTTATTCCGTGTCCAAGCGGGTTTTCGGACGAAATAAAGGGTACAAACCGCTCTTATGCGCACACTTATACGATCCCTGTCCCTATAAGCGGGCGCATCAGGTCGAGCTCCCACGATGAACGGCTGCGACACTTGCTGGCACGATAGGAGGCAGGCGTTGAAACGAAACCATTCCCACCATGATACCCCTTGCGCCAGAGGTAGCTTGTCTTGCGTGCCGAGAGGTTCAGCTTCGTTAAAAACGTATACTCGCCTAACGTTTGAAGGAGGAGAGTTATCGGTAACATTCCAGGATGTAAAAAATTGAAGTTTGAAGTTTCCTCTTCTTTCATTATACATAGGGTCCAATTTTTTGAATAGATTGTTCCCAATGAAAAACCTTCGAATTCCTCGCGGAATTCGAAGGTGCATCGGGCCGGAAGCCGGCTGAGATCGAGCGGCGGGCTTATGAGGTGACGGGACGCAGGGATGTCGTCCACCGCACCGTGTCTCCCGCTTGCAGGGGACCGGCCACGACGGCGCGCGCCTGGGCGGATACTCCGCTGACGGACAGCAGGGAACGATGCAGGTTCATGTCCAGCGAGACCGCTTCGGGGCATTCGAGCAGGTACATCCGGCCGGCAAAGCGAAGCCGCAGTCCGCCGCCCTGGGAAGCGATCTCCAGGGCGTTCCGTCCATCGTGAACGAGGAGAGGGACGACATGCTGGCACGAACGGAGCGGCTGAAGCGCTGTCAGGGCATAGCTCCATTCGATGCCGGAATCGGAGATGGCGATCGTCTTTTCGCAGCGGAGCAGTCCCGTCTCCAGCGTCATCGTAAACCCGTTGTCTGACGGACGGACTTCGACGTTGCCCGTAATCGCGGGGATATGCAGGACGCCGTTATCGTCCGTCACGGCGAATCCTTCCCACACGCCGTCCCGGAGCGTCCGATCGCTCACCTCTTGATACTCGGGCAGACGCGGCTCGGCTAGCGGAAGCCGCTGTCCGGCCAGACGGAAGTGGAACCCTTGCATCGCCGGAGCGTACTTGCGGTTATGCATCCGGAGCGTACAACCGAAGAAATTCGCGCCTCCGGGTTCGCCCCTGTAAAAAGCGTATCCGCTATGCTTGTCGACGAACGATTCGGCGCCGGCCTGCAAGCCTGCCAGGACTCCTGCCTCGTCTTCATGCCCCTCATGCCCGTGCGAATCCCCGGTTGCTGCGGGATTGTCTCCGGCCGGCAGGCGAACGCCACGTTCAAGCAGCCTCACTGCAACGGCAATACCAGTCAAACCGAGCAAATTGTACATGTTGAGGTGAGTGTACGTCTCGTAACCGACCCGCAGCGAGTGCGGCAGGACGTTCGGGGTACAGCCGTAAGTCCCGTCCTCATGGGCATACGGCAGCCAACTGCGGAAAGCATCCCGGGCGGCCGCGCCGTATTCGTTTCCGGATTCGCCGGAACAATAAGCGAGCAGGGCGACGAGCGCGCCCCAGGTAAACGTCTGGTAGCTGCTGCGCTCGACCATGGCGAACGAGCCGTCCGGCGTGATCGCATGACGAAGCCAATCCATTCCGCGGCGGATGATCGATTCCGCTTCACGGCGGGATACAAGCCACTCGTCCGGCCAACGCTCGATTACGGCTATCGCGCCGGTAAGCAGGAACAGCGTAAACGCATGGTAAGCGATCGGCATGCCGTCATGGCTGTGCGTTTCGTTGACCTCGTCGTTGATAAAGCCCGATTCCAGCTGCGCGTTCGCGATGAACTTCAGCCGGTGGGAGAGGAGCGCATGATCGACGGCACGCAGGCCGAGAGCGCCGGTGAACAGCTCCATCGCCCATTGAAGCGCGGCGCAATTCGTGTTCACGACGGCACAGTCGTCCTCGTAAGCTGCCAGATCCGGTCCGAACCGGCCAATCAGCCTGGAGCGATCGGCTTCTGGTGCGAGCAGCAGCGCCATCAGACCGTAATGGTACAAAAAGACGCGGCAAAACGGGTTAACCCCTTGCTTGTCGCCCAGCAGCTGCACGGTCCGCTCCAGCATTATGCTGAGCGAGTCCGAAGTTTCCTGAGAAGATCGGGTGCTGCATACGGAGGCGAGCACCGCAGCGGCGTTGGCAGGCGCGTAATTTTCGCTGTATACGGTCTCGAACGGGTCGGGCAGTCTGCCGTCCGGGGTCGTCCAGCGCCGGATGACCGGCACGTACTGCTGCAGCATCTCACGCATTCGGGTCAGCGTTACTATTTCGTCGGATTCGGTAGGGCGTTCCATCTTCGCAGCACTCCTCCCTGAGCGCAGGGGCAGTCATAACGGCCGAAAGGACGCCGCCCGGCCTGGTTGAGCCCGGCGGCGCCGTACGGATGGCTGCCCTAGCTGTTAGGATTTATTTTTTAACCGCTTTGATGCCGTCGTTGATTTCCTTCATCAGCTGCGAGCCTCCGCGGCCTTTCCATTCCTCGGTCACTTTGTCCCAATCGGCGATCGGGCGCTGGCCGGAGATCATCTTCGTTTGTTCGCCGAGCAAATATTTGTCCAGCTCCGTTCCTTTGGACGCCTGCGTCTCGGAATAAACGAGATAAGACGGGTCGTCGTAAGGCGTTTTGTTGTACGTTTTCTCCATTTGCTCGATCGTAGCGATGAACGATTGCATTTCCTTCGTGCTGTAGGAGGCGATCGAGTATTGATTCGCTTCATCGTTCGGCGACCAAGGCTTCCAGAACTCGTGGCGCTGGAGCATATACTGGATCGGCGTGTTCGCTTCCTGTCCGGCTTTCGGAGCCGGTTTGCCGTCAACCATGTCGTAGCCGATGCCGTTGCCGCCCATGATCCAGTCAAACTGCTGGTTTTGCGGAGTCCGCTCGGCAACCGGGATAAATTGACGGCCGTAATCGAGAATTTCCAAAATTTTGTTGACTTTGTCCGGATCGTCCTTCAGCTTGGCGGACAGCGTCGTCAGTCCGAAGAAGCCTCTCGCCTTCGGATTGCCCTGCGAGCCGTCAGGCGCTTTGAAGAACGGGATCGGGGCTACTTTGGCCGTCGGGTTCACCTTCAGCAGGCCGGTATAATATTCTTCGACCATTCCTGTAGGCGTGCCGATGAAAATGCCCGCTTTGCCCGAGTAGAATTCCTTGTTCGTCTGCGCCCAGTTGAGCACAGCGAAGTCTTTCGTAACCGCACCTTCTTTGTAAGCGGCGGCGAGCGTCTCGATCACTTCTTTGCGTCCCGGACCGATCAAGCCGGGGATATAGTTGCTGTCCTTGTCTTTATGATACCAAGCCGGCGACCAGTAAGCGCCCATTGCATGCGTCGGCGAGATGTCCTGGCCGAGGGCGAAGCCATACGTATCGTTTTTGCCGTTTTTGTCCGGGTCGTTTTTCGTAAAGGCGATGGCGACGTCGAGCAGCTCCTTGTAATTGGTCGGCATTTTCAGGCCAAGGTTATCGAGCCAGTCTTGACGGATCGTCCCCGAGAACGTATACGTCGGCGCGTACATCGGGATGCTGTATATTTTGCCGTTGACGCGGAACTGGTCGTAGATCGTTTTCGGGACGCCTTTAAACGTCGCGTATTTGTCGATATAGTCGTCGAGCGGCAGGAAAGCACCTTGCTTCGCCCATTTGTAATAGTTGGAATCGAGGTCTTTCACCGCTACGACGTCCGGCATATCGCCGGAAGCCATAATGACGTTCAGCTTTTCTTTGTAGTCGGACTGGAGCACGAACTGGGCTTTAATGTTCGCGTTAAACTTTTGCTTGATCGCTTCGACGCCTTTGCCGTTCGGGTCGGGGAAGATGGTGTAGGCAAAGTTGAGGAAGCTGATATCGTGCATCTTCGCCGTTTTAGGTGCGTTCGCATCTCCCGGTTTCGGGTCGGCTGCGGGCTTGCCGCCTCCGGAACAAGCGGCTACGGCTATGCTGAGCAGGGAGACGGTCATCAGGCTGACAAGTTTTTTTCCTTTCACTTGCGACACCTCCATAGATTTGTAAACATGCGATGCGTTCACGTTCGTGACCGATACGGTTCAGCTGTTCCTGTTTGACCCCCGGTCTGTCACCTCAGAGTATTTCCGATCAACCTTTGACTGAACCAATCATCACCCCCTTGGCGAAATGCTTTTGCAGAAACGGATATACGATCAGAATCGGCAGGGTGGCGAGCAAAATCGCAGCCATCTGGATCGTTTCCGCAGGAGGCGGGTCGGTCAGCACCTGTTCGGTCATCAGCGAGCTCGTGTCGTTGACAACAACGATCTGGCGCAGCAGCATCTGGATCGGCCATAAGTTCGGATTGCTCAAGTACAGGATGCCGGTAAAGTACGAGTTCCAGTGCATCACGGCGTAGAACAGGCCGAATGTAGCGAGCGCGGGCTTCGACAGCGGGATGATGATGCGCCAGAAGACGGTGAATTCCCCGGCCCCGTCGATCAGCGCGGCTTCGTTCAGCTCCTCGGGTATGCTTTTGAAAAATTGGCTGAACACGATCAGATTCCACGGGCTGATGAGGACGGGAATGATCAGCGACCAGATGGAGTTCAGCAAGCCGGTTTCCTTGACGACCAGATAGGTCGGAATGATGCCCGCACTGAACAGGAAGGTGAACAGCACCAGGAACAGGAACATTCTTTGTCCGAAAAACGGTTTGGACAGCGCATAAGCCATCGTCGACGTAAAGACCAGGTTCAGCGTCGTGCCCAGTACGGTAATCCAGATCGTGATGAGAACGGATTTGACGAATTTGTCGTTGGCGAGAATGTATTGATAAGCATCCGTCACCCAGCGGTCCGGCCATAAAATAAAGTCTTTGCGCAAATATTCCTCCATCGAGGAAAACGACACCGAGAAAATGTACAGAAACGGGACGATCATGGCTGCCGCGATTAAAGTCAATGCCAGGATGTTCACCCAGTCGGCCGCCCGGCCGAGCCAAGTCCGGTGCTGCATAACGTGCTGCACCTCCTTCGTGGTGATGGTAGTCCCCCCTATAGGGAGGCTTTTGAAACTAGTAGATGCCTTCCTCGCCAAACTTCTTGGCCAGCTTGTTGGCCGCCACGACCAGGACGAGTCCGACGACGGACTTGAACAGCCCTACCGCGGTCGCGAAGCTGAAGTCGGATTGCAAAATACCTTTATAGTACACATAAGTATCGAGTACGTTGCCGACCTCCTGTACGTACGGATTCAGCATGAGGAAAATTTGCTCGAACCCGTTGTCCAGCACCGTACCGAGCCGCAAAATAAGCAAAATCACGATCGTGCTGCGGATACCGGGAAGCGTAATGTGCCAGATGCGCCGCCACCGGTTCGCCCCGTCCACGATAGCCGCTTCGTACAGCTCCGGGTTCACCCCGGCCAGCGCGGCCAGGAACACGATCGTGCCCCATCCGGCTTCCTTCCATATAACCTCCAGCACGATAAGCGGCTTAAAGAGGTAGGGCTGCTGCAGAAACAGGATCGGTTCGATCCCGAACACATGCTCCAGAAGACCGTTTACAACGCCGTCGCTGCGCAGGAAAATCGTCACGAGCCCGACCACGACGACCCAGGACAGGAAGTGAGGCAAGTAGACGAGCGACTGGATCAGCCGCTTGAACCATTCGTGCCGCGTCTCGTTCAGCATAAGGGCAAGCACGATCGGAACGGGGAAGGCGACGGCGATTTGCAGAAACGATAATGTGATCGTATTGATTAGCACCTGCACCACTTCGGGATTGTCGAAAATTTTCCGGAAATGGGCAAGGCCGACCCAATCGCTGTGCAGAAACCCCTGGAACGGACTGTATTCCTGGAATGCAATAACCGAGCCGAGCAGAGGCACGTACTTATAAATAAGGAAGTACAGCGTGCCCGGCAGAACAAACAAATACATCATCCGGCTTCTCCATAGTTTCCGCCGGATCAGGTTCCATTTGGAGCCGGACGTGACAGGGACTTGTGCGGCTGTTTGATTTGAAACCGTTCTCATAATGTAGGTTATCCCCCTTTCCGGTACGACTATAGTTTCTTGTCGGTTGTATGAGGTCATCATAGAAAAAACGGATGCGGCCTGTAAACGATCTATTTTTTCAAGCGGCTCCGCAAACAAAGATACCGATATGCAAAATTTGAAACATGTCCGAATAATGCCGGGAAAGCTTGTAATGACGCGGTTTTGAGGTGGTGAGAGGGAGAGGTGGATGGGGGATGACGATCAGCGGGCGGGCAGGCGGGCGGGCTTGTCCGGGATGGACAAGATCATCAGGGCATAAAAGTCTGTGCGGGAGGATGCAATGTCGGAATAGATGTCTTGCAGCTTGGGCATGCGGGTTCAAAGCGGATCGGGAGCCGGAGCAATTAGTAAAACAAGCAACATGCCGGAAACGTGAAAGGAAGCTTTCGGCCCCCCTGCAAACAGGAGTTGGAAAGCTTCCGGATCGCGTATAAGTGCGGGCTTGGGTCAAGCGCGGTGTATTCCTCGATGTCGTCCGGGCGATGCAAGGTCCCGTTTATCCGCTTGTACCTGATCCAGCGTAACGTCTCCCGCCGCTCCGACTGTCGGTATTTAGGCCGAACCCCCTTGCTGGTGCCGGACCGATTCCCGGTATTGTCCGGGGGACATGCCCGTCGTTTGCTTGAAGGCGCGTGAGAAGTTTTGCGTCGTCGTGTATTGAAGCCGGTCGGCGATCTGCTTGATCGGCATGTCCGAGTGGACCAGCCATTCCTTCGCCCGGGACATCCGCATCTCGATGACGTAATCGATGAAGTTGACCCGCATCTCTTCCTTGAACATCCGGCTGAGCTGAGAGGGCGATAAGCCGAACCGGTCCGCCGCCTCCTGCAGCGATAGTTCTCCTTCGGCCCCGTTCTGGACGTATTCTGCAACCTGCTGGGCGATTTTGGTCTGGTTCGGGACGGTAAGCCGCTCGAAATGATGGCGGAATGCCGGGAAGAAGCAATCGACAAACCAATCCTTCAACTGGTCGAGCGTCTCCGCTTCGTTTACTTTGGCGTACACATTGTCCGGGAACAGCTGATGCAGTTCGTACCCGAGCTGACTCAGCAAGTGGTCGATCTCGCCGATCAGGTTCGTAAAAATACCGGTGACCGGCTTAAACCCGGTCAACTGCCGGGGAATTTCCCGCACCATATCTTCGAATTCGGTTACGGCCTCCGCTATATTTCCTTCGGAAATCCGCTTGACGATCGCTTTCTGGCGCATGATCAAATTGCGGGCCGACTGCTTGACCGAGTCCATCGACTCAACGGCACGCTGGCTGATCGTCAGATCGTGACCGAGCAGCAGCCGGAAGCTGAGCAGCTCGACCGCCTCCATGTAGCTTTCGTGAATGCAACGCACCTCGGGCCGGACGCGGCTGACGCCGGCGGTCAGCGTGAACCGGAACAGTTCCTTTGCCTTAATCCGGACACGTCCGCACAAGTCTTCGATGTCGCTTTCCAGAGCGGCAGGGTCGTCCGTTCCCGCGATCAGCGCCACCTGGCCGAAGGAAGGGGAGACGCATACGGCGGGAAATAATGGAGCCGCCAGCTCGTCGACGAGCTTCGTCAGGGCGTACATCATGAGCGAGCGGTCTTTGCCCATGTAGCTGGTCCGGAACTCCATATAGGCGTCTACTTCAAAGACGCATACCGCAAATGAACGCCCGCGAAGGGGCAAGGCATACTCTTCGGTTTTGAGCGCGAACTCGGCGTCGTTCAGCTCTCCGTGCAGCAGCTTGAGCAGCGTATTTTCCTTGAGCTGGGGAATCTGCTCGCGAAGCTCGTAGTCCAGCCTGCGATTCGTATCCATCATTTGCTGCATAAAGGCGTCGATTTGCTGCAGCTCGTCCTGGGACGGCTTCGTCCGCTGAGGCAGCTTCATCAGCAGGGCGCGGATCGGATAATAGAGCCGCTTGGAAGCGAAGAGGGCGATCAGGCCCCAGACGAGAGCCAGACAGCCGGCCATCAGCCAAGTGACTTGCTTGATCAGGTCCGCCTTGGCGGTCAGCCCGCCCTGGGGAGCGATGATGACGTACGTCCAGTCGTTGTAGCCGGACCGGTGAACGGATACGTGATATAACTCGTCTCCGTAGGCGACCGTATCGGTTGGGGAGGGCTGGACGGTTTGGGTCAGCCGCTTCGCGAATGGAGCCGGAAGCGCCGTTCCGACCTCCATCGGTTTCTGGCTTAGCACGATGCGCCCGGTGCTGTCTACCGCAAGCAGCTGGCTGTCGCCGCTGATTTCCACCGATTGCAGCAGCTCGAAAAGACGCTCCGGCTCCACCTGCAAAAAGAGGACGCCGTCTACCGTGGACGAGCTTCCGACCGGACGGACGATCAGAAAATCCCTCTGATTCGGATACGTGTTCGAAGGGAGGAACAACGAGCCGGTAAACTTGGGCACATACTGCCGCAACGCGTCGTAATAAGGAAACTGGTAGGTGTTCAGCAGTCCGTCCCTGCTCGAGTATACGATATCGAAATGGTTGTACACCAAGTAGGAGTGGAAGGGCAGATCGGACAAGCTGCGGTATTTGCGAAACGTCTCGACCATATCCAGCGTCGTCTCGAGCGTCACCCGGTCGTCCATCGAGATGCCGAGGCGGGCCGACTTCTCGATCGTCAAATCTCCGGCGATCTGGATCGACATGTAATCGAGCCGCTTCAGCAGCGAGTCCACCTGGCTCTCCAGCTGCCGCAGCGTCGACGCATGCTTCGCATTGACCTCATCCTGGATACTGGAGGCGGCAAAATAAGAAGCGGCGCTGCCAAGCAGCAGCACAGGCAGTACGCTTAAAAGCAGCGAGGAGAGAAGCAGTTTCTTTTGGAAAGGAAGACTGCGGAACAAGCGGAACCGCTTGATCATGGCACAACCTCCGTCTACGATGTGGATGAAGCGTTTCGTCCTGTTTTTGCAGGAAACATGTAAGCGCTTGTAAAGTAATCATACACGATTTCGTCCTGGGTTCCAATGCGTAAGCGGAGGAAATGACGGATGCAAGCAGCCTGTACCGCTTTGCGGCAGTAGGGATTTGGACGATTTGGCAATAATGTGCATTTCCTTGTGGGGTATTCTTGGCCGTGAAATTTTGTGTTGACTTTCTTCTGGAAATGAGTATTATAGATTAAGTGTGATTCATATCCGATGCGCTGATGTAGCTCAGCTGGTAGAGCAACGCATTCGTAATGCGTAGGTCGGGGGTTCGAATCCCTTCATCAGCATCGTATAAACTCAGCACTAACGCAGCTTCTCGTGATCGAGGGGGTGCGTTTTTTATTGTATCGAAAATTAACTTGCAACAAGGGTGGCGAGCAAGCACATTAAAGAGGCGGCGAAACGCCGGCCGGTGCGCAGAGGAAGTGCCGAAATCTGCATGTTGGATTTGTCAATACAAATCGTGAACGTTTATTCTAATCAAATTCTCATAATTCGAGTGTAACCCGCCGATGCGAAGAACTTCTCCGTGCTTCGCCAAATTTTAGTCGGCTCGACTTGTGTTACGATAGTTGCAGCGATTCACAAGACCATCTTACTTCGAGGAGGAAACTATGAATATCATAAGAAAACACTCGTTTGCAAAAGCGGTTGTCGTCGCGGGCATGAGTCTTTCGTTGATGTTTTCGGGCAGCTTGTTCCTTAATTCCGGTTCGGCGCATGCAGCCGTGGCTTCATCCTCGTCTGCTTCGGCTTCATCTGCGATCATCTCTACGGGCCAACAATTCATGGGGGTCCCTTATAAATATGGGGCGGAATCCGGGGATACCCGTTCGTTCGACTGCTCCTCTTTTGTTCAACATGTGTACAAGCTTAACGGGATTACATTACCGCGTTCGTCGCGTCAGCAGTCTGAGGTGGGGACCTATGTGCCGCGCGATCAACTGCAGCCCGGCGATCTGGTTTTCTTTTATTCCCCGATTCATCACGTAGCGATTTATATCGGGGATGGTAAAATTCTTCATACGTATGGCACTCCCGGCGTAACGATCTCCGATCTCAACTCCGGATCTTGGGACAGCCACTACAACATGGCGCGCCGTGTGCTGCCTGCCGGGGAACAAGCTGTTGCTGAGCCTGCCAAGCCTGCGGCACCTGTCAAAACTGTAAAGCCGGCCGAACCGGAAGCCGAAGCCGGGCAACCGGAGTACGATTCAGGCTGGGGGAGCGACGGATGGAACTGGCGGGATCTCTTTGATTTTGAATGAAGCTTTACCCAATAAAGACCTGAAATCGAATCGTAGGATCGGGAGCGCGCCTTTTCCTGATTTCGTTAAGAATCTTTTCCGCCCGGTTGGGGCAACCTATCCTCGTAGTCTGCTGTAGAATCCAGCAGCGTTCTAATTACGAGGACAAGGAGTGAGCGGAATGGCTGAACACAACGAGCGTAACCGTAACGGTAACGGAGAAGCCAGCACGGAAGAGGTTGTAGGGGCGGTAGGCGGCGGCGCGTTAGGAGCTGTCGTCGGTTCCGCTTTGGGACCGGTCGGTACCGTGGTAGGCGGGATCGTAGGAGCTTCGCTGGGAGACAAAGCGGGCGAAGCCGCTGAAAATGGCGAGGACGCCGCCAACCGTGAAGAGTAAAAGCGAGGGGCTGTCTCTGAAGTCATTTTGCGCTTTTTTTGCGCCCCCAATTCAGATGATTTTCCTCAAGAAAAGGACCTTAGCCTCCACTGTATAGTTGGGGGCGAGGTCCTTTCGTCGTTTGAAAATTGGTGTCCCCATGTCATGCAAACACTTTTGGGACAGCCCTTGGTTTGCCTTCGCGGAATTAACGTCGTTTTCGGCTAATTGGTAATGAACGTTTCACATTATAGCGGAAGTCTCGTTTCCCTGCATTGACAACGACCTGCCAGGGATCATGTGCATCCCATGTTCTTTGCTCATCGTTCTTTCTCTTTCCGCTGTATAAGCCGCGCGCAGCTTGCTACCTCTCGCTAAAAGCAATCTTTAATCCGATGATGCCAAACAACGTCCCCTGGATGATGTTAATTCGTTTCGAGAGAACCGGGCTTTTACGCAGGAGGCTCCCCACTTTTTCGGAAAATACGCTGATCCCGATAAAAATAAGTAAAGCCTGGGCTAAGAAGATCGTTCCCAAGATCAGCATCTGAACCGCGACGCTGCCGGACGAACTTGTGACAAACTGCGGCAATAACGCCAGGAAAAACAACGACACTTTAGGATTCAGGACGTTCATGATGATTCCTTTTTTGTACAAAGCTTTGTAGTCCGCCGGACGGCGGTCAGCGGCAAGGGTCAGGTCTGCTTCCTTCTCGCGGAAGGACTTCCAGGCTAAATACAGCAAATAGGCCGCGCCTGCGTACTTCACCACTGCAAACGCCACGGCCGACTGATAAATGAGCGTTGAAATTCCAAGAGTGGCGGCCGTTATATGAACGATCAGACCCGAGCACAACCCGAGTGCCGTGGCGATCCCGGCTTTGCGGCCCTTCGACAGGCTTTGGGCGACCACAAACAAATTGTCGGGACCCGGCATCAGAGTAAGCAGAACGGCTACCCCCAAGAAAGACAGGGCGGTCAGAAGCTCCACGCGTTTCATCTCCCTTTATACAACCTTCATTATTCTTTCTGACTTTGAACCGCCTGGAGAAATGAAAAAACAAACATTCGGAGCTCGGGCTGCTACCCCTCTGAACGCTCCTCGAACGATCAACTCCAAGCCCTTGCGTTATTATATCACGGTTTTCATGGGTCTGAACAACGGCTGCGCATCCGCTGCTCTTGGGGACGGACCGGGAGGAAGTGCCGCAAGTCGTTATCGCTGCTGGTCGGGGCTTGCCCTGCTCATGCGTAGAAGAAACCGAATAAGAGCGGTTCGTGAGACTGTCGATTCATTGTGTAGAAGTGATAGCAGGCCGTTCCAAGTGAAAAGTTACCTTCTTCTGCTCAAACAGGTTGTCCGGAATCCCTTGATTGAATAAGGATTGTAAGGTAGGGGATTCCAGGCAAAACTCGCCAGAAGCTAATCTTTTCCCTTTCCACTTGGTTGTCCACAATGAATCGACAGTCTCGTTTGAGGCTGTTAAAATCGGCGAAAAGGGTGCAGCCCCACCAATTGGCTGAAATAAGGGATGCAAACCGCCTTTATCTGGTTCGTTTTTTGGAAAAGGCCGAAAATAAAGGGTGCCAAAGATTCTTATATAGTTTAAAGCCCGTGCGCATACGTTTTGGCGAAGGCGAACACAACCCGCCCGCGGAAAAGCTGTGTACGAGCCTCATTTGAAGTTGAGATGGTAAAAGCTCTCATCACAGCGGCTGGAGTGAAGATTCCCGTTCCCTCCCACACGCATACGTATGGATTCGCACGTCAAAGGACCGTCCGGGCGATTTACCGGACGGTTTTGCTTTTTAATAAACAAAGTTCAACTTTACTAAGCGTTAGAGCAGGTGAAGTGAAGCATTCTTTACGAGGGAGCTGCCTCATGCGCCGGGTCATTCGTCGTGGAAAGGCTTCGTTTTGAAGCTTTGCTTATACGGTTGTACCAGACGGGATTCCTAATCCGGTTTGTAAATTTTGGTCCGTTCGGTTCGTTCAATCTGTTGGTCTGTTATGTCCGTTGCGTCCGCTGTTGCCGCTCCATCGCCAGCTTTGCGGTCCGGCTCCGGCTCATGGTAAATCTCTTCCTCAATATGATCCATGATGCTCTGGATGGCATCGCTGACACCGTCCGTCGAGCCTATGTCCTGTTGATCGTAAGGCGTCGGTATGCCGGCAGTCTCAAAGGCGGTTTGTTCGAACATGCTGTGATCCGTACTGTGCTCGGTCATGCGAATGGTCTCCTCTCGATGACATGATTTCCTTTATCGTTTCCGGCTGTGCACGAATTTATTCCAGCACGACCCGGCAAGGGGAGGCGGGCAGGGCAGTGGAGGGCAGGCTGTGCATGCGGCATATCCATTTGTTTATCCGATCGCGCCCTGTGGAGCGCCCCTATTCCCCCACTTATGCCCAGCCCAACTGCTTGTCCCTGGGTCGAAACGTGAATTGGGCTTTTTTGTCGGGGGTTATTTGTTGAATAAAAACGCCGGGTCGGATTATAATAGGAACATGTGTTCTTATTTTATTCGGAGGTGTTCCGTATGTCCTTATCATCTGATGTGCATCTCGACGCTTCTCCCGAGGAAATGCAAATACTTCGTAACGCGACCCTTCTGCCCGTCGTCCTTTCCATTTTTACCGCAGACAAGGACAAAACCGAAAACGAGGGGCCGTTCGTCTTCTCCGCACCTTATCTGGCCGTAATGGAACGGGCCATCAGCCGCATCGGCGAAGATATGGCGATAACCGAGCGGGAGCTGCGCAGACGCGGAATCGTCCTTTACGGGGAGGAACGGAACTACAGGGAGGTTTCCCGGGAGTACGACTGCCGGGGGCGCCGGGCCAAGTATACGCTCATACGCGGTATGTTCGGGGGAGAGCTCGAGCTGCTGATGGATTATTATCTGGGCCTATATGACGGACGTCTGTAAGGGAACCGCGTTGAGCAAAAGGATCGTATTTCTCGCAGATTGCCAATCCTTCTATGCCTCCGTCGAGAAAGCGTCGCGTCCGGACCTGGACAACAAGCCTGTCGTTGTTGCAGGCGATCCCGAGCGGCGGTCCGGTATCATATTAGCTGCTTGCCCGATCGCCAAATCATACGGAGTGACGACGGCGGAATCGATCCGGGAATCGCTCGCCAAGTGCCCGCAGCTTGAGATTATCAAGCCCCGTATGCAGTACTATATTGACGTTTCTTTGCAGATCACCCGCATTTACGAACGTTTCTCCGATCTGGTCGAACCTTACTCCATCGACGAACAATTTATTGATGTGACCGGCTCCCGCGCCCTGTACGGCGAACCGGAGCAAATCGCCAAGGCAATCCAGGAGCAGGTCTGGAACGAGACGCGGATCCGGACGCGGGTCGGAATCGGCGAGAACAAAATTTTAGCGAAAACAGCTTGCGACAATTATGCGAAAAAGGATCCTTCCGGCATCTTTCACCTTCATAAAGAGAAGCTTGCGGATACGCTGTGGCAGCTCCCGATCGACAAAATGTTTATGGTCGGCTCGCGGATGACGCAGCATTTTAACCTGCTCGGCATTACGACGATCGGAGAGCTGGCAAATACCCCGCTGGATAAAGTCAAAGAAATGCTCGGACGCAAGTTTGGGAAAAATAGCGACATCAACGCCGAGGTGCTCTGGCGGATCGCCAACGGCCACGACGATTCCCCGGTATCCCCCTATACGTTCGATACGCAGCAGAAGGGGATCGGCCACATGATGACACTTCCGGTCGATTACCGGAATCTGGAGGATCTGAAGGTGGTGCTGCTCGAGCTGTCGGAGCTGGTGTGCCAGCGGTGCCGTTCGAAGGGGCTGATGGGGCAGGTCGTCGCGGCGGGATGCCAGGGCGCGGATTTCGACCGGCCGACAGGCTTTTACCGGCAGATGAAGCTGGCTTATACGACGAACTTGACGGGGGAAGTGTATGAGGCCGTCTGCCGGCTGTTCGAGAAACATTGGAACGGCATGCCGGTCCGCAAAGTAGGCGTCACCTTGTCCGATCTGACTTCGGACGACGTGTACCAGATGTCCATGTTCCCGGACGACCGTGAACGGAGGATGCTGCTGGAGCGGACGGTCGATGAAGTCAAGCTGAAGTACGGCAATACGGCGCTGATGAGGGCGTCGTCCGCCACCCCGCCGGCTCAGGCTCAGCGTAGGTCCAAGATGATCGGGGGGCATTATAAGTAGCGAAGGACCCGCTTCGAAGCTTCCTGTCGCCCCGGGATGAGTTCCATCCCCCACCCCCGGTATAAGCCGTTCCCGCGCGCCTTCCGTTTTCATAAGATAACACGAGGCCAATCCTTGAAATTCGACGAGATGGCGGTGGTGCATCATGACGAACCAAACGTTTATCGGACGAATCGCCGGAGGCGCCGTCGAGAACATGGTGACATCCGGGGTGCTCGCCAGCATTACAATCGCGCAAGCGGCTTTGGAAACCGGCTGGGGGGCTTCGGTGCCCGGCAACAATTTGTTCGGTATTAAAGGAAGCGGAACGACACAGGATACGCGGGAATATATAAACGGCCAGTGGGTGACGATTCGGGCAGGCTTCCGTACGTACGCCAGCTGGGAGGACAGCATCAAGGATCATTCGCGGTTTTTGCATGAAAACCGCAGGTACGCGAACGCAGGCTTTTTTGCGCACAGCGCCGCAAGAGATTACGCCGGTGCCGCGCGCGCCTTGCAGGCTGCCGGATACGCGACGGACCCGAACTATGCGTCCAAGCTGATCAGCATCATTGAGAGTTACGGATTGACAGCTTACGACCGGGAGGCGGATCAGATGATTCAAGCGATTGAAGAGTTGAAAACGCAGCTCGCGGCTCTAAAAGGGGAATTGGCCGGGACGAAGCAAGCTCTGGCCGATGTGAGGCAGCAGCTGAACATGCCCGAGGTGCCGGATTGGGCGGAGGCGGCCGTTGAAGCGGCGGTTCGAGCCGGTCTGGTCGATTCACCGGAGAACGGATCATACGATTTTTACCGGATTATCACGGTTCTGCACCGCAAAGGGTTAATCTGATACAAAGGAGGGGTGCTGTCTTGGCGCTGCCTCCCTTTTTTGTTGCCCACAGCTAAAACAAATATAACTGTTGGACGGCGGGACCCGCAGTAGAGCAAGCCGAATCGTCAGGCTGCGGTTTAGCGGCTAATCGGACCGATTCGGAGTCCCGAAGACCGTATTGGACAAGCCACTGCCGGATCTTATGCCTAAGCGGGTGGCGGTACGATTCCGGTGCCGAGGAGGTGCCGTTGTACAAGGCCGCATACGTTTCGGTCAGATGCGGATACAACTCCCGCAGCGTGTGGAAAAACCACACCTTCACTTCCCGGGTACTCAGCCGCAGGAACGAAGACATGACATACTCGGGACGATGCTCCGCCAGCGCTCGTATGAGGCTGTGCAAATCCTCCTCCCCGTCCGATAGAAAGGGCAAGATCGGCGCAACGAATACGCCGACCGGTATACCGGCTTGCCTGAGCTGACGGACGGTGTCCAGACGTTTGGCCGGAGAAGGAGTGGAGGGCTCGAAATTGCGCCAAATGTCCGTACGCAGCGTGCCGATGCTGATGTTGACCGACACGTCGGGCATGCGCCGAAGCAGGTCGAGATCGCGTAAAATCAGCGGCGACCGGGTTGTGATCGATACCGGAACCGGATAATCCGCCAGCACCTCCAGACACTGCCGGGTTAACTGGGCCTTGGCTTCGACCTGCTGATACGGATCGGTCGCCGTACCGATCGCAATCCGGCCTATACCTCCGATGCCTTTGCGCGACCGAGCCATCTTCTCCAGCTGTTCCTTAAGGGCTTCGGCCGCATTGGTTTTCAGGAAAATGCGGTTTTGAAACGTATCGTCGGCTTCGGCGCCCAGGAACGAATGCGTGGAACGGGCATAGCAGAAGGCGCAGCCGTGCTGGCATCCCCGGTACGGATTAATGGACTGCTCGAACGGCATGGACGGAGCTTTAACGGCGTTAAGCATGGTTTTGACGGGCATCGGCTCGTAACGAATTTGACGTTTCATTCACCTTCACCACCTGTTATAATAAGAACGTGTGTTCCTATATTAACAAAAGCAATCCGGCCGCGCAATCGGTATGTTCCACCAGCAGGGAAGGCAGGTTACCTGTAGCGGGTCCGAGGCTTCCGATCCCGGAAGCGGCGGCTTATTAGGCGGCACCGGCATGAATTCGTCATAAGTTCAGCCGACACTTGCGTCAGCGGCTATTGGGTACGATAGCGGTACCGCCTACTCCACAAAATGGTTGTCCCTCCAAGGGGATGTAGCGTATAATGTCGCGAACAGGCCGTTTCCCATTGTCGGTGTGCCGGCAGTCCGGTCCGTGACTACTCGCCGAATATCCTGTCCAGAGAGGAAGATGATTATGATTTTGGAATCCGCCATGCTGCAAGTTAAGCCGGGAGAGGCGGAGCGGTTCGAAGCCGCTTTTGCCGAAGCGTCGGCGATTATCTCGTCCATGCCGGGGTACCGCTCGCATGAGCTGCATGCCTGCATTGAGGAAGAACGCAAATATTTGCTGCTCGTCCGCTGGGACACCCTGGAAGACCATACGATCGGCTTCCGCGGCTCCGAGAAGTATCAGGAGTGGAAAAGGCTGCTGCATCATTTCTACGATCCGTTCCCGACCGTCGAGCATTTCCGGCGAATCTATCCATCTTGAAGGGAGGCGCCCGGTGAGCGAATTTGCAGGCTACAATCGCGATATAACCGCCCAAACCGAGCTGCTGTGGTCGATGACGTCCGAACAGTCGTGGCTATCCGCCATGCTCGAGGCGGCGCCTTCCCTTGGACGGCACAGCTATTATCTGGGAGCCGGCTGTATCGTCCAGACGGTATGGAACGTTTTGTCGGGCTACGACCCGCTTTACGGAATCGAGGATGCGGATTTCGTTTATTACGACGACAGGGATCTGAGCTTTGAAGCGGAGGACCGGATGGTACGCAAGGCGCAGGCGCTTTTTGCCGACGCCCCGGTGCGGATCGACGTGAAAAACCAGGCCCGCGTCCACCTCTGGTACGAATCGCGTTTCGGGTTTCCGATCCGCCCGTACCGGACACTGGAAGAAGCGATCAACAGCTGGCCGACGACGGCGACCTGCGTCGGAATCCGCCTGGACGGACCGGGGAAGCCGTCGGTATACGCTCCGTACGGTTTAAACGACCTGTTCGGCATGATCGTGAGAGCGAACAAAACGCAGATTACCCAAGACATCTACGAACGCAAAGCGGCCAAGTGGAAAGCGAAGTGGCCGGATCTGACAATCCTGCCATGGGATCAATAGACGTTCGGTCGGACGAGCAGGGAGGAGCGGAATATGGGGAATGGCGGCCAACAGGAACGGCAAACGATAACGCTAAACCAGCTGCAAGCTTACATTAAAGAGAAGGATTACCGTCCCGAGCTGAAGCACCAGTATATGTTGAAGCTGTTCGAGGAAATCGGCGAGCTGGCCGAAGCTGTCCGCAAGGACAAGCTGTACCGGGAAACGGGGCAAATTAAAGGGACGATCGATGAAGAGCTATATGACGTCCTGTACTACGTTGCGGCGATCGCCAATCTATATGGGATCGATCTGGAGACGAGCTGCCGCCTGAAAGAGCAGTTGAACCACACCCGATATCCGGCCAAGAAGGGTGAATGAACGGAAGGATGAAGGGAGGGATGAACGGGAATGGAACGGTATCCGGAAAGCAGGCTGTTGTATGCGATCCGCGAGATCGAGCCCGATGACTGCGCTCCGATTCGTTCGGTGGCGGAGGCATGGTGGGGAAGCCCGGTAGAAAGCGATTGTTTGACGAAATGGTTTTTCCGGCATTTCCGCCAGACGTGCTTCGTCGCCGTCAAGGAGGGACGCATCGTAGGTTTTGTGCTCGGCTTTTTGTCGCAAAGCTTGCCGGACGAGGCTTACATCCGTCTCGTGATGGTGGCCCCGGATTGCCGGGGAACGGGGATTGCGCGCGCTTTGTACGACGAGTTTATCGAAACGGTCCGGGATCTGGGACGAAGCGCAGTCGTCTGCGTGACCGCTCCGACGAAGTCGGGCTCGATCGCGTTTCACACCAGACTCGGATTCCGGATGGACGCTCAGGACCGTATAGCGGAAGGACTCCCCGTTTGCGACGATTACGACGGGCGGGGAGGAAGGCGCGTCGTATTCCGTCTGGAGCTGAAGGATCGGGTATAACGTGTAATCTAACGTCGATTCCGGTCAGATGGACGAGTGGGATGCCCGACCTTGGACGGGGAAGAGGTTTTGTCTTTGGTCCGATGTAGATGCTTCTCCCGGGTGCTATACTGAGTACATAATCAAGAGCGGGCTGCAGCGCCTGCATTCGGGAGGAGAGTATCACTATGAGCTTATCGCGATTGATGAAGTTCGTTACGGGCGGCATGGAAGCATTCCTCGGCATCCCGGTTCTGGGAGGCGCGTTCGTTATATTCAGCGGATACACGGCGTTATGGGTGATGTTGGCTTTGCACCTGGTCACCCTGCTGATTTGTCATAAAGAAAATGCGGGCAGGCTGGGCAGCGTCGTCGGGATTGTGACGAGCATCGTCGGCTTTATTCCAATTGTCGGCATGATCATGCACATCATCTCGGCGATCGTTCTGATCTTGAGCGCGCTGACGCAGCAGGACAATCGGTATTCGTCCGGCCCGTATCGCCGAGTGAGATAAGTACGGATGGCGCGTGGCAGGAAGCGCCGGCAGTAGAGAGGAACCGTCGGAGCTGGATTCCGGCGGTTTTTTGTATGGAGAAGATGGAGAAGGAGTTTAAGGGCGGCCGTACACGGACAGCGGCCGGGTCGTTTAATACCTCGACGCCAACGGCCGTTATGATACAGCGGAGCGTGTGATGCAGCTTGCTTGATCATGCCGACAAGATCGGAGCGTTGGAGCGGACGATTTTGCTTGAAGAGCCGTTTCCGGAAGAAAACAAAGTATCGGTGGAAGCGATCCCCGTTCGCGTAGCGGCGGACGAAAGCGTCCACCATGCCGGGGATGCGCGGGAGCGGATCGATCTGGGGTACGGGGCGATTACGCTCAAGCCGGTCGCCAAAACGATCAGCGTAGCGCTGCAAGTGGCCAAGACGGCCTATGAACGCGGCGTGCCGTGCTTCTGCGCAGACCTGACGGTGAATCCGTGGATGGTCGACTGGAACAAAAACGTAGCGGCCCGGCTCGCGCCGATTCCCGGGCTGCGGGTCGGACTGATCGAGTCCAACGGTCCGCAAAATTACGCGAACTGGTCCGTGATGCGGGGCTACCACCCGGTTCCGGACGCGCCTTGGGTAGCTTCAAACAACGGCGTATTCCGGCTGGACGATGGCTTTTATGCAAGCAGCGCCGGCTCGTTCGAACGGAGTTCGCATTACGAGCCGCTGGCGTTCGAGCGGGTGTAGGCTGACGCGCCGGAGTAGCCCGGCTAGCGCGGATAGTGCAAGTGTGGTTGACCACCGCCATGCGGCGCCGATCACCCACGAAGGGTGCTTTGCACGGTGCGGAAAGTAGTGACAAGTATGCTGGTGCGGCGACAATGGTACGTTAGGTTGCCGCCAGGCCGGCGGAGTGTAAAGGTATTCTTTACTAATAAAAACCGATTCCTTCCTCCTCTGATCAGGGTGGAAGAATCGGTTTTAATTGGGTGGTAGCTCTTCAACCTTTCAACGCATGGACATCTAAGAACGGGTGAGAGACCACCTTTCTTTCTATGGGACGGCACATGATGTGTCGGGACAGCAGCCTGCCGAACAGCAGAATTGCGAACGGCGGAACCGCCAAACGGCCAAACGGCCAAACGGCCAAACCGCTAAACCGCTAAACCGCCAAACCGCCAAACCGCCAAACCGCCAAACCGCCAAACCGCCAAACCGCCAAACCGCCAAACCGCCAAACCGCCAAACCGCCAAACCGCCAAACCGACTGCGTAACAGCCGAACCACGTAATATCTGAAAATGTAGCGGAAAGTTTACTTCCTCTAATGTACGAATATTCCCGTAAAAGCGGTCATACCGGAAGAAAAACTTCCTCTATTCTCGCGAAAAAGGGGGATCACAGCCTTTTTAGCGGGTATAGCGGAAACGATACTTCCGGTAACCCGTCTTATTACGCTGTTCTATTGCGATATAGGAAGTGAGACTTCCGCTAGTACATGTAAGCGTATGGCACCTACTCCAACCGACGCTTACTCCAACACCTAGTCTAGACCCCATCCGTACCCCAAACCAATGTTGCTTTCAAGCCCGCTCTCTACTCCAGCTCCATGTTCCACAGCCTGCGCATCTCCTCGCTGCCGGCGAGCAGCTCCTCAAGCGTGCCCTCCGCTTCGAGCCGCCCGTCCTTCAGCACGAGGATGCGGTCGGCATAGGCGAGCGCCGATTTGCGGTGCGAGACGACGAGGCAGGTCGCTTCGCGGCGTTCGAACAGCCGCTCCCACAGCCGCCGCTCCGTCTCGACGTCGAGCGCGCTCGACAAGTCGTCGAAGACGAGCAGCTCGGCCTCGCGCACGAACATACGCGCTGCGGCCGTCCGCTGCGCCTGGCCGCCGGACAGCTTCACTCCGCGCGGGCCGATGACCGTATCCAGCCCGGCGGGAAGTCCCGCCAGATCCGGCTCCAGCACCGCGGCGCGGATCGCCGCATCCAGCTTGGCCGGATCGTCGGCGGCGCCGAGCAGAATGTTGCGCTTCAGCGTGTCGCTGTACAGTCGCGGCACCTGAGACGTGTACGCGCTTCGCGGCGGTACGAAGAAGCTGCCCGGGTCGTCGACCGGACGGCCGTTCCAGCGGATGTCGCCCTCGTCCTTCGGCAGCAGGCCGAGCAGAGCGCGCACCAGCGTCGTCTTGCCGGAGCCGATCCGTCCGGTAATAACGGTGAACGAATGGCGGGGCAGACTGAGATCGATCGCTTCAATCCCCCGGCCTGTCTCCGGATAACGATACGTCAGATTGTTCACATCCAGCCGATCCAGCCGGTCCGATTCCGTCTTGGCGGGAATGAACGGTTCCTCAAGCGGGCCGCGGAGATACAGCGGATGCGGCTCGACGAGCCGCGTCGGCGGCGCGTTCTGCAGCAGGCTTTCCATCCGCTTCTTGGACACTTCCGTCTGCTTGAAGTAGGTGATGAACTTGCCGAAGTTCTGGATAAACTGGGTCACGAACGTCAAGTAATACACGAACAAAGCGAAGTCCCCGACCGTGAAGCTGCCGCTCCGCATCGATTGGGCGCCGAGCAGCAGGATGAGTCCTGTCCCGAAATTCACCGTGTTGGAGAATACCGAATCGAGTGTCTGGTTGAGCAGCTTGTCCTTCAGCATCGCGCTCCGGCGCTGGTCGTTCAGCGATTTGAACCGTCCGATGACCCGGCTCTCCGCGCCCGCGACCTGAATCGCCTGAACGGCGCCGAACATCTCGCTGATCGCTTCGGTTACCTGCCCGGTCGCTTCCCGGCTGGCCGCCCGGTATTTCTGCAGCATCGTCGTCGACAACTGCGCCGCCGTCACGACCAATACGAGCGGAACGAAGACGAGCAGCGTCAGACGGGCGTCGATTCCCATCAGAATCGCAAACGATACGATGGCGAACACCGTCATGCCGAACGCGTCCACCGACCAGCTGATCGCTTCCTCCGTCTGCTCCACATCGTCGCGGAAATTGCTGATCGCTTCGCCGGGGGAGATCGGAATCGCCTTGGCCCCCGGCTCCTTTAAGATATGATGCAGCATATTCCGGCGCAGCAGCCCGCCGACGCGCATCCGGAAATTAACGTCGGTAATAAACCCGCCGATGATAAAGCCGGACCGGACCAGAGCCGTGCCGAGCAGCAGGATGATCAGCGTCCACAAACCGAGCTGCGCGGGCGCGGAGCCCGACAGCGTATCAAAAAAGGCTTTCGTGACCAGGCCCGGCAAAATCGGGGTCAGATAGATCAGCGTCCACATCAAGGCGTTGGCGATATACCAGCGCGGCCGGTAACAGATCAGCCGCCATAACAGTTGAAAGGTCGTCATACGAGCATCTCCTCCATTCCGGCCGCGAGCATCCGGCTAAATCGGGAGTCCGGATCGGCCGCCAGCGCCTCGCGGTCCCCGAACTCGGAAATCCGGCCATTATCGAGAATCAAGATCCGGTCTGCGCGCTGCACGGTTGCCAGCCGGTGCGCGATGATGATGCAGGTCCTCTCGCGGAGCAGCTTCGTCACGGCCGCCTCCAGAAGCTGCTCGGTGGCGGGGTCGAGACGGGATGACGCTTCGTCCAGAATGACAAGACCGGGATCGGTGAGAAAGACGCGGGCAAAAGCAAGCAGCTGCGCCTCGCCTGCGGACAGTCCGCCGCCGCCTGATTCGAGCGTCGAATCTAGCCCTTGCGGAAGGGAGCTCAGCCAGCTGTCCAGGCCGAGTTCGTTCAGCACGCGAATCATTCGTTCATCGGGTATGGACGTGTCGTAAAACGTCAAATTATCGCGGACCGTGCCCTGGAAAATTTCGATGTTTTGCGTCACCATGCCGATCCGCCCTCGCAGTTCCCGAAGCCGCGTATCCCGGATCGGGACGCCGCCCAGCCGGATTTCCCCTTGCTGGATATCGTAAAACCGGAGCATCAGCCTCGCCAGCGTCGTCTTGCCGCTGCCGGTCCGCCCCAGCAGGCCGAGCACCTGGCCTTTCTCGAGATGGAAATCGATGCCGTCCAGCGTAGCTTTGCCGCTCTCATACGAAAAGGTGACGTCGTCGAACTTAACGGCAAGAGGCCCGCCCGGAATCGGCGTTCCGATTCCGTCACGAACTGCCGGCTGTGTATCGAGCAACTGGCGGATTCGGACGATACTGGCGTCCGCTTTTTGCAAATCCTCCATCTGCGTGCGAATTTTCTCGATCGGCTTGGCCATCAGCTCGGTGTAATAAAAGATCATATAAACGGTGCCGATCGAGATCGCTCCTTTATGCCACAAATAGGCGCTCAGCGCAAAAGCGATCGCATTGCCGATCGTAAACACGACCAGTGTCGTAATCCACATCGCCGCCCAGCCGAGGAAGGCGCGGACCCGGATCGGCAGCCAGGTGCGCAGCAGCGTATGGAATTTGTGCATGACGAAGCCGCTGGCCCCGTTAGCCCGGGTATCCTCGGTGCCTTCCAGATGCTCGCCGAGAAAACCGAAGAAGTCGGCGCTGATCTGACGGAGCTTGCCCCAGTGGGGGACGGCGAACTTACGAATATATTGGATCGAATAAATGGCGGCGACGACAAAAAAGGTCATGCCGATTCCGACCAGCCAGCCTTCGCGGTACAGCAGGATGAGAATGCCGACGACCAGCAGCAGATTGCTCACCAGCGTAATGACGAAGTTGGAGAAAAAGTTGGCCAGCGTATTGATATCGCCGTCGACGCGTTCGATGATCGCACCGGTCGTATGCGACTTGTGAAACGACATGTCCAGGCCCAGACAATGCTCGGCTACATCGCCCCGAAGCTTGTTGGTCGCGATCCAACCGATATTTTCGCTGATATAGGTCGCGCCGACCGTGACGATCTGTTGCAGCAGCGACACCCCGATGAATAGGCCGGCGGCGATCCACAAAGCCCGGTTGGACTCCGCGCCTTGCGCAGAATCGATGAAGTAACGGATGAATTGCGGATTGACGAGCTGCATGATCAGTCCGGCGACGAGCAGGGCGCTCAGCGCAATAATCGATCGCCGCTGCGAACGCAAGTAATGGTGCAATAATCCCGCGTATTGGCGTAAAGGTATTTTAAATTCGGGCATATGAAACGTGCTCCCTTCCGGACAGACCCGAAAGCCGGGTCGCAACCATGATAGTAACTGTAGAAGATTCCCGGCAGGGCGTCAACGGGAGATTTCGGATACAACCGATCTCCCCGGGAGTCGGGAAATCATTTCCCGTTAAGCCCGATAAGGGCGGAAGGGAATGAAGTAGTTCTGTCGAACTAGTAAGTCATTGGCAAAATTCGACTCGGATCACAGAGAAGCAAACGGACAGGCGCACGGGTGCAGCTATTGCAGCCGATTGGCCGCTCCGGACGCGAATTCGTCTGAATGACATTCATGTGGGGGAAAAGGCATTGAACGAGCGTCTGATCAAACGGTTTGTTCCGGTAATCTTGTTCATGACAGCGCTGCAAGGCTGGACGTTATCGATTCCGTTGTTCGGATCGATTCTTGGCCCGAGCGCGGCTTCGGCGGGTGTGGACCCGGCTGAAGCGGCCACCGTCTTTCTGAGCGGATATGCCCTGTCCTTTGCCGGCTGGGGGGTGCTCCTGCATAGGCGGAGGCGAACGATCGGACAGCTGCTGCCGGCTCTGACGAGCGGCTGTCTGGTTTTATGTGCGGCCCTTAGCCTTTCGCTGCTCGTGCTGGACGGCTTCGCGTGGCCTGCCGTCTTTGGCGCGATGGGGTTGTTCGCTTCGCTTCCGTCGCTAAGCTGGCTGTATATGCTCACCCGCTGCGTGCCTTTTGCGCAGATCGGACTCGCTCTCGGCGTTAACGGCATGCTGGTCAGCTTTGTCCGGTATTTCTTCCATATTATTTCCGATCGCATCCCGCCGCAAGCGGGGATTGCTATCGTATCGGCGCTTCCGCTCGTTGCGGTTTATATTTTGCTGCGAATACGCCAGGAACTGGCGGGGGAGCATGCGGGCTGGGACGCGGACAGGGACAGCCGGCAGCAACCGGGGCATTTCGGAGTGAATCCGGTTCCGGTCATCGTTTTTATTTTCGTCATTTTCCTGCTTGGGGGCATCATGTACCAGGTTGTCGAGCCGTTTATGCAGGAGTTCGGGAGTCATACGATTTATTACCAGTCGATCCCTTACGTGCTGGCGATCCCGCTGGCCGGCTGGATCATCGACAGGCGGGGCTTCCGGCTCGCCATGGCGCTTGGCGTCGTACTGCTGGGGCTGGCGTATACCACATTCGCCTTCTCCACCTCTTTTCCGGCTGCCGTGGCGGGCAATACGCTGATCCAGATCGGGTTTGCCGTGCTGGACGTCTTCGTGTTATATGCGCTAGCTGCCGTATCGTCGCCGGACCGTCGGTTTCTCGTCACAGGGATCGGGCTCGGTTTCTACATCTTGTCGATTCGGCTCGGGACCGAACTGAATGCGTTGGTCGTTCCGTATTCGAACGGCAACTATATCGTCGTTTATTTGACGGCGCTGTTTATTTTGCTGATCAGCGTGCTGCTCATTCATTGGGTGAGCGATTTCGAGCCGCGCGAGATCGAGAAGCGGCAGCGTCTGGAGAAGCTGGGCACGTATTATGAGGAAAAGGACGCCGAGCTTCGCGAAGCGCGTCAAGTACAGGCCGGCATGCTGCGCGCCCAGTGGCGGCTTCCGCCCGGGATCGAGGCGGCCGTGATGACCGAATCGGCCAAGGAGGTGGGCGGCGATTTCTACGATCTGATTCCGCTCGAAGGGCGCCGCGCGTTATTTGCGGTCGGAGACGTCACGGGCAAAGGGCTCGCCGCCGCGCTGGTCATGTCCAAGATGATCGGCCTGCTGCGGTCCGAAGCTTATTACGGCCATTCGCTTACGGAGATCGTGGAGCATATGAACCGGATGCTGCTGCGCGAGCCGGAGGAGATGGCGATGGTGACGCTCGGCCTGGCGCTCGTGGACCGGGAATCGTCATCGGTCACCTACGTCTCGGCCGGCCATGTCGCTCCCTACATCGTGCGCGGCGGATTGGCGGAAGCGCTCGATACCCACTCTCTGCCTCTCGGCATCGATGAGGTACTGCGTCCATGGAGCGGCAAAGTCGTGATGGAGCCCGGCGATTTGTTCGTCATGTACACCGACGGCGTGCTGGATCTGGAGAACGGCGGCGGTGAACGGTTCGGGCTGGACCGGTTCGAGCAGTTGCTAAGTGAAGCCGGCGAAGGGGGAGACCCGGAGCTGGCGCTGAAGCGGATCGTGGACGCATTCAACCGGTTTGGAGCCGTTACCGACGATACGACGCTGCTCCTGATCCGGATGAACGGCAAGAGTGCGGGGACGGACGGAGGGTGAATCGGAGCCCCTGGAAGGGGGAGGTTTACTCTCGAAGAATTTTGTCGAAAAAAGTAAAAATATGATGGAAAATGTCGGCAAAGGTGCTATGATGGAGCTAACATCACGATCGATACACGGAGGTACGCCATGGAGCAGCTTGGGGGGCAATACCATCACGGATTAATGGCGCTATCCTATCTGGTGGCTGTCCTTGCTTCCTATACCGCCCTGGATCTGGCCGGCCGCATTACGGCTGCGCGGGGTCCGGCCCGCAGGCTCTGGTTAAGCTGCGGCGCTTTCGCTATGGGCTCGGGCATCTGGTCGATGCATTTTATAGGGATGCTCGCATTTCATCTCCCCGTTCCTGTCCGCTATGACTACGGTGTCGTCTTTGCTTCTTACCTGTTGGCTGTATTGGCCTCGGGGATCGCTCTCTATATTGTCAGCCGCAAGGAAATGCCGCTGCCCGGCCTGCTGGCCGGAGGACTGCTGATGGGCGCTGGCGTCTCGTCGATGCACTACATCGGCATGTCCGCCATGCAACTGCACGAGATCGTCCTTACCTACGACGCCGCGTTATGGTGGCTGTCGGTGGCGATCGCGATCACCTCGTCGCTTGGAGCGCTGTCGTTGTCGCTGTATTTCCGCATCCCCCGGAGCCGGTATTATGTATACGGCAAATGGGGCGGCGGTTTCATCATGGGTGCCGGGATCGTCGGGATGCATTATACCGGCATGCTCGCCGCCCGGTTTCATGCCGAATCGCCCGCCGTCCATACGGCCGCTGACAGCGGCATGAGTGCTCTGTTCCTTGCTTGCGGCATCGCGCTGGTCACGTTGTTCGTGCTCGGCTTCGTCCTCATTGCCGCCGTGTTCGACAAACGTTTGGCCACTGCAGCGGAGCAGCTTGCCGAGAGCGAGCACCACTTCCGGTCGCTGTTCGACTACAATTCGGACGCCGTGTTCTCCATGGACCGCAGCGGCGTGCTGATCAGCGTCAATCCCGCCGTCGAGAATCTGACCGGCCTTTCGTCTTCCTGCTTTATCGGCCGCCATCTTACCGAAATATCCGGCGTTAACCCGGAGCAGGCCATGTACCATTTCAACCGGACGCTGGAAGGCGTCTCTCAAAGCTACGAGATTGCCTACAGCAGAGAAGACGGCCGGGCGGTTGATCTGCTGGTTCATATGGTGCCGCTCTCGGCACGGGGGCGGGTTACGGGAGCCTATTGCCTGGCGAGAGACATTACGGAGAGCAAACGGACGGAGCGCCGGATGCATCATCTGGCCTATTACGACGAGTTGACCGGATTGCCGAACCGGAGAAGCTTTATGGACGCGCTGGAAGCGTGCCTGTACTCGGGAAGGTCGGCGCAAGAGTCGGTCGCTTTATTTTGCCTCAATCTGGACCGGTTCAAATCGTTCTCGCAGACGGCCGGTCACAAGGTCGGGGACCAACTGCTCCAATCGTTCGCGGAACGTCTGCGCGGCGTTACGGACGGGTGCGACTTTATCCCGGCCCGAATGGGCGGCGACGAGTTCGCCTATATGGCGGTGCTCCGCACGGAAGGCGAGGCGGCGAAGATCGCGTCGAAGATGAACCATCCGGATACGCCTGTCGTCATCGGCGGCCTGGAGTTTCATTTGTCCGCCAGTATCGGTTATGCGTTGTATCCGAAAGACGGAACGGATGGCGAATCGCTGCTGCAAAAAGCCCAGACCGCTCTGGACAGCGCCAAACGGCGAGGCGGCAATCGGGCCTATGCGTATGATGCGGCGATGGAAGCGGCGGCCAACCGGAAGCTGGAGATCGAATCCGGTCTTCGCAAGGCGATCGAGCGGGGCGAACTTGACGTGCATTACCAGCCGCAGGTCGAACTGAAGAGCGGGGCGCTGGTCGGTGCGGAGGCGCTGGTCCGGTGGAAGCATCCCGTGCAAGGTTATGTGCCCCCAAGCGTGTTTATTCCGGTAGCGGAGGAAACCGGGCTGATCAAGCCGATCGGGGAATGGGTGCTGCGCTCTGCCTGCATGCAGGCGAAAGCTTGGCAAGCGGCGGGGTATGCGCCGATCACGGTATCTGTCAACCTGTCGAACCGGCAGTTCGAGGAGCAGCATTTGCCGGAGACGGTTGGAGCGGTTTTGTCGGAATGTGGGCTGGAGCCGAATTATTTGGAGCTCGAAATTACCGAAAGCATGGCGATGGACGTCACCCGGACGATTCAGGCGCTGCAAGGTCTCAAGAAGCTGGGCATCGGGATTGGCATCGACGATTTTGGAACCGGATACAGCTCGCTGAGCTACTTGAAACGGTTTCCGATCGACAAGATCAAGATCGACCAGTCGTTCGTCCGGGATATTGCCAATGCAAATGACGACAACGATACGGCGATCGTATCGGCGATTATCGCGATCGCCCGACACTTGCAGCTGAAGGTCGTCGCCGAAGGCGTGGAGACGCAGGAGCAGTTCGATTATTTGCAGCGCGAGCAGTGCGATATGCTGCAAGGGTACTATTTCAGCCCGCCGGTGCCCGCAGACCGGTTCGAAAGCTTGCTGCGCGAATACGGGAGCCGGAAAGCCGCCATGTAGGCGGTTTTTTCTACATATAAGGTGGGTAGAAGGGCTTCTGATCTGCCGCAAAGTGTAAGATCTTTACTGATCTTTACGGTGCTAAAGGGAATGGAGGAGTTTCCTTCCTTGGCGTTTGAGAACGTATACTCAGGTACAGCCTAACGAATCGTAGGGTGCTTATTGCTGCAAAACGACGTTATTCCAGACGTAACGAATCCGGGGATCGTTATTGAACCCAAAGTGGAGAACAAACGATCCGATTCGCGGAAATAACGATACGAGAGTTCGTTACAAATTCAAACACTCGCATTCGGCTCTTATAACGGTTGCCGGGTTCGTTAGCGATACCACCGCATGAAAGAAAACACGACCTGAGGGCGAGCGGCTGGAGCGAAGGAAGGGGGATCCATTCCCTTTTTCACGCGTTAGCGTATCGGTTTGTATGTCAAAGGGCCGTCCGGACGCTTTTCCGGACGGTTTTTCTTATTCATTTATCAGAAAGTATATCGTGGAAGCGGCTCTAAATCTCGATAAACCACAGCGTCAAAGGCGCCGGTAGGCGTTTATCCTTGACCGTTTTTTTGGTAGAATGAACCGTATCAGCGGCTAAGAAGAAAGGTGGACTACAGACATGGAATTTATCCGTATCCGAAGCATCGATGACGACTATTTCCGGCAAATGCACGAATTAATGGGGCGGATCTTCCCGGCCGAGGAGGTGCTCGCGTTCGAGCTGTGGGCCGAGCCTTTGCTGGATGAAGGGTTGCGCGTCGTGGTGGCGGTTCACGAAGATCAGGTTGTCGGAGCTACGGAATACCGTTATTATCCCGACATGGGCGTGGCGATGACCGACTTCACGATTATCGGGCAGGAAGGGCTCGGCGTAGGCCGGTTCCTCGCTCAAGAGCGGCAGAAAGATTTGTTCGAATGGGTAACAAGCAGCGGCGGCAAGCTGAGCGGCATGTTCGCCGAGATCTATAATCCGTATCTGGTCGAGGAGCACGCCTTCGGCGGCATCAAGCCGATGGACCCGTTCGTACGGCGTGAAGTGTTGTCCCATCTCGGCTACCGTCGCCTCGACTTCCCTTATGTTCATCCGTCCTGGGAGCTTAACGGAGAGGCCGTAACCGGACTCGATCTGTGCTTCCTGGCCTATGACGAGAACTTGAACGAATTGCCGGCTGCGCTGGTCGCCCGGTTTTTGCAGACGTATTACGCGATTCAGGACAAAAAACCGGAGGCGTGGTACGAGATGATTCGTCGTCTGGAGCAGCTTGACCGGGTACCGCTGCTGCCAATCTAAGGGGAACCGTCGCCGGTTCGGAAAGCGGGGGAGCGGGATGTTGGGAAGCTTTTTGGGGGATGTGGCCGGGGAGGACGGCAACTGCGATTTGTTGCACCCGGTTTATGTTGAGCGGGCGTGCACGGCGATCGGATTGCCGGATGAGATCGCGGAAGCGGTTCGTCACGGAGCCGCCCGTATACGCGAAGACGCGGCCTTGGCGGACAAGGCCCGGCAATTTCACCGGGAGCTGTTCGTAGAGCGGCTTCCGCATGGAGAGGTGAACGAGCGGCTGCGCGCTTCCGGCCCGGACTCCGGGATGCTGGCCGCGGTCGTGTACTTGGGAGCGCTGCCGCAGACGATTTCCTGGTACGAGTCGAAGGGTATCCCGGAGAAGGTGCTCGTCGACACGCTTCATGATATGACCGTATGGATGCGGCATTACAAGCGGTATCAGGGAGAATGGGGGCTCGGCCAGACGAATTGGCTGATCAAGCATTGGACCGGCAAGCTGTTCCGGCTCGGCCGTCTGCAATTTATTTTCACCACATACCAGAAGCCGGTAAAAGCGTTCCGCCACCGGCAGACCGGACGAATTGCCGCCTTAAGCGACTCCGGCGTCCGGTACCGGGCTGACGGGCAAGTGGACGGAACGAACGGCATATCCGATCCGGAGCACGGCTGGACGTCCGTCTATACGTATGACGGGAACATCCATACCGGACACCTGATCTCGAAGGACGGCGCGGCGCTCCGGACTCAGGTCCGCTTGGCGGATGCGGAGTGGGAGCTGGTGCTGGAGCCGGGCGATACGGTGCTTGACGTGCACATCCCCGAAGGCGGCAAAATGTCACACGAGCTGTGCCGGGATTCCTACGGGCAGGCGGTCACGTTTGCGGCGCGGCATTTTCCGGAAGTGCCGTACAAAGGGTTCGTCTGCAGCTCGTGGCTGCTCGGACCGGTGTTCAAGCAACTGCTGCCGGAGGACTCGAATATCGTCCGGTTCCAGTCGGACTATTACGTGACGCCGATCAAGTCGGACGAGGATCAGACGCTGGAGCGGGTGTTCGGCTTCGGTACGAAGCTGGACGATCTGCCGCGACTGCCGAGAGAGACGACGCTGCAGCGGATCGTGTACGATCATCTTGCGGCGGGGGGACGTATATACGGCGCGGCGGGATTTTTGCTGAAGGACGACTGGGCGGGCGGCACTCCGCTGGCGTCCGAAGCGGAGCTCGGCCAAGCCGATACATAATGCCCGGCCGAATGGAGCATCCTAAGGCAAGATTTTGCCAAAGGAGGCTCCATTTCTCATGTCCAACCAATACAACAACAACAAGCACGACGCGTCGCCGCAAGATAACGATCAGGAGAAGTCGACGAACGAACACGGCGAGCTGCGCAACGGCCGTCTCAGCATGATCAAGAACAACAACTCGACCGGCGGGGAACGCGAGAACGAGTATTTGCGGGAGCTTGTGGACAACCGGGATATTCATTAGAACGCCGCCTGGCCTCGGCGGTTCAGCCGATGGGATGGCTGGCGGGGCAAGCCGGTATGGTGATAGTTACGAGCATCTTTGAAGCTTTACAGGTCACAGAAATTCAATCGGGCCACCAGAAATCAGGTCGCACCTCCAATCAGAGGGCGGCCTGTTTCTTTAAATTGAAACCTCTCAATAATGGCCGAAATTACGGTCTGTATTCTATATGAAAATACAAACTTCATTTGTCCCTCCTCCAAATAGGGTTTTCTTCTTGCCTGAGAGAAGTTGCTGCACATCAACTTTATTCTGGTTACGTTCCTCTGATAGATAGAATCAATTGCGTTTTATACTTGGGCTTTTACAGAATTTATTTCGGTTTGCACAAAACAAATTCTAGTTTTTTCATGCTACTCCTCCCCAAAACTAGAAAGAAGAGAGGCTAAGTATAATCGGTATTAGTGGTACAGTAAACATTTTTGTTATAAAATTCCAAGGATTGTCGTTTTGCATCAAGGAATATCGAATGAAGGTGAGATATGCTGGCACTTGTCGGACTCACGCTTCATGAAACCTCGTCCACAACACAAAATCCCGTCCATCCGGACGGGATTTCCGTTTCCTTTCGCTTCCCTCACTTATCCCCGCGGTCCACATGCTTTCGGGGGGAGTTTTGGCCGGTTTGGGCATTTTTGTCGGGCAGATGGAGGTGGTGGTGCTCGGTTTCGCCGGTGAGGCTGTCGACCTCATAACGGACGAGCTTCCAGCTCGTCGTGCCGAGCATCGGGTCGGCCGGGAAGACGTCGCCCCGCTCCATAAATTGCTCGCGGCCCCATTCGTTCGAGTAGACACCTTCGACCTCGACGGGTTCGCCGGACATCGGCTCCATGCGATCATGTTCGCTCATTAGGGAAAGTTCCTCCTTGCGGTGCGTAATTGCCGCGAAATTCCATTCGCCTCTGGCAACTTTACTATGCCCAATTTTGGTTATTTCATGAGAGGCGTGACACGCAGCACATGCGGAATAAGGAACCTAGCAGATCCATGCTTTTTCCGTATCGTCTTGAAAGATTTACCATAACTAAAGACGAGATAGTGGCATATACATGTATCATACAGCTCAAAACGAGGGGAGGAGGGGACCGGAGAGGCAGCGATACTTTATCAGTTTACCGTTTCACCTGTAATGAAAGCGCTTCATAAAATCAGCTGCTTCATAAGGACAACGCCAATCGGCTGCACGTCACCGGTTTCCGCGAAGACAACGCTGTACGGTCAGCCCAGGACACGGCCCCAGCGTCCATCCGGACCAACCAAAGCGAGACTAGAGAGAACGTGCACCCGCCCAAGACAATGTCATTACGATCATTTGATTAGGGAAGGGGTTCTGGTCCATGAACAAAAGCCAACTAAGCAAAAAATGGCCGGCTGCGATCGCCGCCGTCCTGCTGGCCGGTACGATCGCCTCCGCCTGCTCTGGCGGCAAAGGCACGGAGGGGGACGATACGCCCGCTCCCGTGGGAGATCCGAAGGCGAAGGAACGGATCGAGCTGTCGATGTTTTACAACAACTCCGGGCTGGAGCATTTCCCGCTCGATACGACCGATCCGAGCAACAATCCGTTCCTCCATATTGTCGAACAGATCGCCAATGTTGATCTGAAGGTCGAGGTCCCGCCGTACAAAGACTACCAGACGAAGTTTAATCTGCTCCTCTCGTCGGGCAAATTGCCGGATCTGCTGCATACGAACTATCCCGATCCGACTTACAAGGCGGCGCGTGACGGCGCGTTCATCGATTTGAAGCCGTATTACGACAAGTCCCCGATCGTGCAGAAGTACATTACGCCGCAAATGATGGAGCTCGCCAAAGACCCGATCAGCGGCAAATACTGGCGCATTCCGATGGCCTACGACAAAGGGCCGCAAGGAGCCGGCATCTTCGCCCGCTACGACCTGGTCGAGAAATACAACGGCGGCAAGTGGCCGGAAACGGTCGAGGATTGGGTGGAGCTGCTGCGCAAAATTAAAAAAGCGGAGCCGGACGCAATCCCGATGTCGAACCGGGTGATCGGCGACACGATGTTCGCTTACGGCGGGGCCGTCTTTTTCCAGCTGTACGGGGCGAATCCGTACGGTTCCCGGATTCAGGGCGGCAAAGTGATCCCGAACGTCGTACTGCCCGAGTATAAAGCGGCCGTGGAGTTGATGCGCTCGCTGTATGCGGAAGGACTGTTCGACAAAGAGTTTGCGACGACCGACACGACCAAATGGTCGACCAAATGGCTCAACAACAACGTGTTGTTCCAATGGAACACGGCGGATCAAATCTTGCCTGGGCTCGCTGCGAACATGACGACCGGCACCGACGTCCAGAAAAAGTATAAATTCGTATTCGCTCCGCCGCTGACGAAATACCCTTCCGTTCTCGCAGACAAAAAATATGCCACTCCGGGACTCGGTCTGCCGATCAGCACGCACGGGTTGTACATTCCGGCTTCGTCCAAAAACAAAGACCGCGCCTGGGACGTCATCGAAGCATTCGCTTCCGAGCAGCTGAAGGAGGAAATTTTCTGGGGCAAGGAAGGCGAGACGTATACGATGAAAGACGGGAAACGCGTCCCGATCGCCGAGAAGCTCGGAGCGAAGGAACGCACCTGGTCGAAGCATCTGGCGTTTATCTTCGGCTTCACCGATGGTCAGGATGCGCAAAACGCGCTGTATGAGCTGCAAATTGGCACTCCGCTGTTCAACCAGGTGCGCAGCAGCATGAACGTGCTGCAGAACGATGCGCAGAAGATTGGGCTTGCGGCCATCCCCGGTTATGCCGAGCCGGACGAAGTCGTCAAGAAAAACTCGGAGATGTGGCAGGCGGTCAACAAGTTCACGTCCGAGGCGATTATGGGGCGCATTACGATGGATCAGTTCGTCAAGGAAGTCCAGGATTGGGAGAAGAAGTACCGGACGTTGAAGTACGAACCGCTGCAAAAGTATATCGACGCGAACAAAGAGAGTCTGCGCAAGCTCGGCTATACGATGGTCGACTGGTAACAAGCAGCCGGTTCCGGCCTGTACCCTCGTCCCCGTCCGTTCCCGGAGCAAGATCGGTCTCCGGGGGCGGACGGCTCCATCTATCTGCGATTCTCCTAAGGAGGTGCCGATTCGATGAACGACTCCGCTGCTGCTCTTGAAACGGCTCCCGGGACGAACAAGCCGAAGCGGAAACGGGTGCGTGTCCAAACGCTCCTGTCGCTGTATCTGTTGTTCGCTCCGACTGCCGTGCTGCTGTTTTTGTTCAACTATATCCCGATGTACGGAATCATTATTGCGTTTAAAGATTACTCGATCTACAAAGGAATTTTTCGCAGCGACTGGGTCGGCTTCGAGCATTTCGTTTACTTTCTGACAGACGACAAGTTCTGGTCCGTGTTTCAGAATACGCTGATCTTGAACTTCTACGATTTATTGTTCGGATTTACGAGCCCGATCATCTTTGCGTTACTGGCCAATGAGCTGTACCAGAAAACGTTCAAGCGGGTCATGCAGACCGTATCGTATTTGCCGCACTTTTTATCGTGGATCGTCGTCTCCGGAGTGTTTTATTCGTTCCTGTCTCCGGAAACGGGTCTGTTCAACCGGTTTATCGGGCTGTTCGGCGTCGACCCGATCTTCTTCATGACCGAGCCGGGCATCTTCCGCGGCATTCTCGTCTTCGCCGATATATGGAAGGGCGTCGGCTGGTCGGCGATTCTGTACTTCGCCGTTATTGCCGGCATCGACAGCAGCTTGTACGAGGCGGCGTGGATCGACGGGGCGAGCCGATGGCGGCAAGTGCTGCATATTACGCTTCCGCATCTGGTGCCGATGATTACGCTGCTGTTCCTGCTGCGGCTGGCTCATTTATTCAGCATTGACTTCGACCGGATCTTCCTGATGCAGAACCCGCTCGTCTACGACGTGTCCGACGTAATCAGCACCTACGTTTACCGGATGGGGCTGGAGCAGTCCCAGTACAGCTTGACGACGGCGATCGGGCTGATGCAGAGCGTTCTCGGCTTCCTGCTGCTCATCGGGTCGAACCGGCTGTCCAAACGGTTGACCGGTCTGGGCATGTATTAGTACAAGGTCAGAAGGAGGAGGAGATCCGGGTGCACCGTTATTCGTCGCCGTCCCGAATCGCTTTTCAATGCTTCAACTATACATTTTTCGTCGTCTTCTGCATCTCCATTCTGGCGCCGTTCATCAATGCGCTGGCCATCTCGCTCAGCAGCTACCAGGGCGTGCTGTCAGGGAAAGTCGGGCTGTGGCCGATCGATTTCCAGCTCGATTCGTATCAGAAGATCGCCTTCAACTACACGTTTCTGCGCTCGTTCGTCAATACGGCCGCTCTCACGGTGATCAATACGCTGCTGTCCGTCGTCGTCTCTCTGTGCGCGGCGTATGCACTGTCCCACAAGCTGTTTGTCGGCAGAAGCGCGGCGTTCACCTTTATTCTGATTACGATGATTTTCAGCGGCGGACTGATCCCGACGTATCTGAACGTCATGAACCTCGGCCTCGGCAATACGTACTGGGCGCTCATCCTGCCCGGGCTTGTCAGCCCGTTTTATATTATCGTGTACAAAAATATGATCGACCAGCTGCCCAAGGAATTAATCGAATCGGCCGAGATCGACGGGGCCGGGGAGTTCCGGCTGTTGTTCCGTATCGTGCTCCCGCTCGTACTTCCGATGACGATGGCGTTTGTCATTTTCAGCGCGGTGGGCTATTGGAACCAGTGGTTCGGCGTGCTGCTCTACATCAAGGAAAAATCGATGTGGACGCTCCAGTTCCAGCTGCGGGAAATATTGAACAACGCCCGGCTGGAAGACGAAGTGCTGAATCCGATCGGCCAGCAAATCATTCACCCCGAAAATTTGAAGATGGCGGCGCTGATGGTGACGGTGCTGCCGATTATCGTCATTTATCCGTTCGTCCAAAAGTACTTCATACACGGCCAGTTTGTCGGGGCGGTGAAAGGATAGCGGCAGAACTGTCGCTTGGAGGGACGCAGAGGCAGAGCAGCATGTAAGACAGATGAGGCGGGCAGATGCAGGGAATTCGGACGCAAAAGCCGCTCTAGAGCGGCTCTTTTTGCGCAAAGGACACGGCTTCCCGGTTACCGCGGAACTCCCTGCGTAGTACAGGAAGCGGAATCGGAGCCAAGGACCCGATTAGGGGAGGAGATCGGGGGATCGGCGGAAGAGCAGGGGACCCTTTTCTTCGGATTGCAGGGAAGGAGACACCCCGGCGGCTTGCTTTTATTTACGACTGAAACCGGTTACAATTTTTGGCCTATATTCACTACGAATTTGGCGTGACTATTTTCGAAGGGCCCCTTATAATACCCCATGAAAGCGAATTCAAATCCATAAAATACCTGTACTTTTCTTGTATGATTATTTCGTAGTAATACGAAATTTTCCCCAATGGGAAAGGGGTGGTCGCGATGTAAGGGCCGTGCAAATCATGTTGCGAAGGAAGGTACATCGACAAAAGATCCCGAAGGCAACTAAGGTCAAACTAACTTGCAAGAAGGGGGCAAGGTTTACACACGGATACCCGATCTGCTTCAGGCCTTTCAAGAGCGATGCTGCAACCGACCCCGCACGGGGCTGATCCGGGCAACAGGCGCGATCGATGGGACCGTGACCAGAAACAGCGGCCAGTCCGCACGCCGTAATGCAGAATCAAGTACTTCTCAGACCACCACTCCGAGTAAAGGCGCTTCCTGAGACATTCATCCCGGACGGCTGCGGCCGACATTCTTCTCTTATCCGTCTATCCACCACCACGAACCCGCTGCGATATTCAAATCATATTTTCCGTAACCGAAAATGCCAATATGCGATAGAAGGGAGAGCTGTTCATGTATCGAACAAATAAAGCGCTTTCATTATTCGTGTGCTCGATGTTAGCCGTTTCGCTGGCTGCTTGCGGAGGAGGGTCGAGCCCAGGCAGTACGCCCGCTCCGGGAGACGGAGAGAAGAAGGAGGACGCCAAACCCGTCCCGAAAGATCCGTATACGATGACGATTTTCGCTCCCGGCGTAAGTGTGGAAGAGCTGAACACCCGGTTCGGCGAAGCGTTAAAAAAGAAATTTCCGCATATTACGTTTAATTTCACTACGAGCTCGGCAGGAAACAATATTACAGATCTGGTCAGCCGGGGGGAGATTCCCGATCTGATCCGCACCGACATCCCGTCCTTGTATTCCGGTTACTTGGATTTGCAATTGGGAGTCGATCTCAAGCCTTACATTCAGAAGCATAAATACGATTTGAACCGATTCAATCAAGTGTTTATCCGTGAGATCGAAGATTATACGCGCGACGGGAAGCTGTACGGTCTGCCGGTTCCGCCGTTTTTCCCGAACGTGTTGTATTACAATAAAGATTTGTTCGACAAATTCGGAGTCGACTACCCGCGCGACGGCATGACCTGGGACGAGGTATACGAGCTCGCCAAAAAGCTGACGCGCACGGAGGGCGGCACGACGTACCGCGGCTTCAGCGCCAACCTGCTCGGCATGCTGCGCGACAATCCGTTCTCGCTGCCGATTCTCGATCCGGAGAAGGATCAGCTGCACGCGCCGGAGAAATGGCAGTCGGTATTTTCGAACCTGAAACGGTTTTACGATATACCGGGCAACGCGCTGAAAAGCTCGGCGGACGAATCGGCGGCTTTCGGAACCGGTTTGTCGGCTATGGCGGCCAATCTGCACAGCGTCTACTTGAACATCCCGAAAGAGATCAACTGGGATATCGTGTCGCTTCCAACGATGAACGGAGCGCCTCAGCGGGTAAGCCAGCGCGGACCGGCCTACTGGGCGATCACCAATACGGGCAAGCATAAGGACGAGGCGTTCGAGGTCGTGATGGAGATGCTGTCCGACGAGATTCAGATGAAGGACGCGCTGCAGGGCATTCCGACTACGCTGGCGAACAAGCAGATTCAGGAAGCGCTTGGCAAGGAGCATCCGATCTACAAAAGCAAAAACATGAAGGCGGTGTCCTACTATCCGCCGACCGATCCGACGGTGAAGCGGAAGCAGGGCCTGATCGACATTCCGCTCGGCAATCAGCAATCGTTCATTGTCGCTTCGTTCGTCGACTTTGCCACCGGCAAGGACGATCTGAACACCGTGCTCCGCAAGCTAGACGAGACGCTTAAAGCGAAGCTGGCGGAAGAAAAGGAGAAAAAGCAGGCCAAGTAAGCAAGGCGCAAACGGTGTAATCCGGCTTGCGGCGATTAGACCATTCGTTCATGCTCGTATTTGATAACGATTCCAGATCGTAAGGGGTGCTTCTCATGCTCAGAAGATCGATTATGATTGCAGCGGCGGCGGTATTGGTGCTCGTATCCGCCTGCTCCGGCTCGGGTTCCGGCGGAAGCCAGCCGCAGCCATCGGGCGGGACCGCGGCTGATCCGCAGAAGCCGAAAGATCCGGTAAGGCTTGTTTTCTACAATGTCGGCGGCAACTTCAACGCGGAAGGATACTGGGAGGAGAAGTTCGGCAAATATATTAAAGCGAAATTCCCTCATATTACGCCGGACTTCATCCCTTCGACGAGCGGCAATCTCGCCAAGCTGCTGACCGGAGGAGAGCAAATCGACGTCGTATTCGGCTCGGTCGGCTTGTCGTACAACAGTGTGTTCTTGAACAACATGCAGGTGGATATCGAGCCGCTCGCCAAAAAGTATAAAACCGATCTGTCCCGCTTCGAGCCGAAGACGCTGGAGATGATCCGGCAGATGAGCGACGGCAAGCTGTATGCGCTCCCGTTCGACAATCAGGCGGCCGTCATCTATTACAATAAAGATCTGTTCGACAAGTTCGGCGTCCCGTATCCGAAAGAAGGGGTCACCTGGGATGAGCTGTACGAGATGTCCGTCAAGCTGACGCGCAACGAAGGCGGCAAGCAGTATTACGGGCTAACCTTGTCCCCGACCCATTACTTCCTGCGCAACCAGCAGTCGCTCAGTCTCGTCGATCCGAAGACGCTGGAAGTGAAGCTGGCGAACGACGATGTAAAAAGCCTAATGAACAACATCGCGCGGTTTTATCAGATCCCGGGCTTTAATCCGGATAAGACGAAGATGGACAGTCTCGTCAAAATGTTTTTCCAGGAACAAGTATCGGCGATGTGGACTCCGATCAGCGGTCTGCACGTCGAGAAGGATCTCGCTCCGCTGAACTGGGACATCGTCTCGTATCCGCCGCTTAACGGCAAGGGGGCGCAGCCTTACCCGACGTTCGTGTATCTGAACATTGGAAGCAAATACCCGGATGAGGCGTACCAGGTGATGGACTACTTGACGTCCGAGGAATTCCTGACCGAAAAGGCGAAGGCGGCCACGTTCATTCCCGCTCTGAACAGCCAGAGCATCCAGCAGGTGTTCGCCCAGGATACGGCGCTGTACAAAGGGAAAAACATCTCGGCCATTCCGCTCAAAAATATGGCGGCGCCTTCCCCGCAAAGCAAATATTATTCTACCGCCACGACTCAACTCGGTGTTAATGCGCTGCGCGGCATTTTGTACGAAGGCAAAGATATCAACACGGCGCTTCGGGAAGCGGAGGAAGCGGTGAAGAAAGTCATCCAGGAGGATAAGAATAAGTAAATCATGGCTGAACAATCGGTTGCCGTTTAGGCGGGAGCGGTACGTTCAAATGTTGCCCCGGTCGAGGCTCTTCAGAGCACGGCCGGTTTTTTTATATGCGCCATCTGGCTAAAAAACAAAAACAATCGGCGGCGTATTGCGTAAAAAGACTCTATTCTGCAATTCTTTCGAATATTATAATGAAGAATACTTATGTTTTTGCTAGAGTGCCGCAAGGAAACGGGTAAAGCAAGAAAGAGGGGTAAACGAACGCAGATTGGGAGTCGCAAGCATTCGCAGAGCTTGTATTGAAGGAGGAACTATTTATGAGTGAAAGCCATGTACGGTTAAATAGGAAAATGGTTCGATGGGGCGTATCCGCCCTGGTGGCGTCCGCGCTGCTAGTAAGCGCCGCCGGTTCATCCGGATGGCCAAGTGCCGACGGGGCAAAAGGACCGGGGCTGCTCCTGCAGGTGTCAGCCGCAGAAGCTTCCGTCTTCTCCGACGTCACCACCCACTGGGGGAGAGCGTCTATCGAATGGGCGGTGAAGCAGGGAGTTGTCGACGGGTTCGCGGACGGTACGTTTCAGCCGGACAAGCTCGTCAGCGAGGCGGAGTTCGTCACGATGCTGCTTCGCGCATATGTCGGGAGCTCGGCGATTGCCGATCAGCCGAACGCGCCCTGGTACGCCAAATATTACGCCTACGCCGGCGAGATGCATTGGCCTGTCGATGAGGCACGAGCGAATACGCCTTATAAGCGGGGGCTTGCCGCTCGCCTGCTGGCCGCTTCGCAAGGGCAGGACCTGGGGGAAGCGGGGGCGATCGGCTATTTGCTCGACAACGGGCTCGCGCAGGGCAAAACCTCCGGTACAGTGGAAGGATTCGGTGCCGGCGATACGCTGACCAGGGCGGAGTCGGTGCAATTTATTCGCAACTTGAAAAGCAAAGCCCAGTATATAAGCGGGCTGCCGGCTCCGGTCCAGTCTTTTGCGGTACGGGGAGTGGCGATCGGGGATTCGGTGTCGTCGGTTCAGGCGAAGCTGGGCGCCCCGGATCGCCGGGATGCGAGCGAATATGGATTCGAATGGTACATTTACAATGCGGATTATGCGAACTATGCGCAGATCGGCATCATGGACGGAAAAGTAGTCGGCTTGTACACGAATTCGTCCCGGTGGACGACTTCGAAGGAGGGTGTGCAGCCGGGAGCGGCTTCGCGCGATGTGGTGAAGACGTTCGGCAAACCTCTCGATTCGATCACGAAAGGATTTACGCGGTATTTGATCAATTCGCCGGGGGTCGAGGAGGGGATGTACGAAATCGACGGCAGCTACGTCACGTTCTACTACGATACGCACGAGGGGAGCGCCATTGAGGCAATCCAGGTGATCGCGAAGGAGACCGAGGAAGCGAAGAAAGACTACTACGGAACGCCGAGCGAGCAGCTCCGGACCGCATACGAGCTGGAGGCGTTCGATCTGGCCAATGCGGCGCGGGTGAAGCGCGGCCTGAAGCCGTACAAGTGGGACGACCAGGTGGCCGGCACGGCCCGCAAGCATAGCGAGGATATGGCGGTGAATCAATATTTCGATCACAAGTCCCCGTCAGGGCAAAATCTCGGAGCGCGGTTGGATGCAGATGCGGTGAATTACGAGAGCGCCGCCGAGAATATCGCGGCCGGTCAGCCGAACGCCATTACCGCACATGCGGGTTGGCTCAATTCGACTACGGGACACCGGAAAAGCTTGCTCAGCGACTTGGAGCGGCTCGGGGTTGGCGTGTACTTCGGCGGCAAGATGCATGTGTACTATACGGAAAACTTCATTTCACCGATGAACTAGCGGATTGGCGTCGGGTGCCCGGCTTCGCATGACGGGGGTCAACCACAGATTTTGCCCGTTAGGCGCCTGGAGTTCGGGCCGGGCCCGGGCTCTTGCGGCCGTTGCTTTTTTCGGCAAAGTTGGGTACAATGTTGAGCAAAGCATAATTGCGGCCATGAAGGATCAATAGTACCTGACGCCACTTTCGCACAAGCGACCCGGGGACGGTGAAAGCCCGGGGAAAGAAGCAGGGAAACGGCAATCCGGAGCTGCATACGTTCAAAGGGGGCGCGTCATCCGTACGCGTCAACTAGGGTGGAACCGCGGGTGCTCGTTACAAGCTCTCGTCCCTAGGCATAGCATCTATGCCATGGGAGAGGGCTTTTTCTATTGTCCGGCTCCGTTCATGGCAAACCGATAAGCGGAGGAGAGTATCGAAGATGAGTGTAAACATGGATCAAATCGTAGCACTGGCCAAACACCGGGGCTTTGTGTTCCCGGGCTCCGAGGTGTACGGCGGCCTCGCCAACACGTGGGACTACGGTCCGCTGGGCGTCGAGCTGAAAAACAACATCAAGCGCGCATGGTGGAAAAAGTTTATCCAGGAGTCGCCGTACAACGTAGGGCTCGATGCGGCGATTTTGATGAACCCGCAAGCTTGGGTCGCATCCGGCCACGTTGGCAACTTCAACGACCCGATGATCGACTGCAAGCAATGTAAAGCTCGCCATCGCGCGGATAAGCTGATCGAGAACGCACTGTCCGAGAAAGGCATCGAGATGGTCGTCGACGGTTTGTCGTTCGACCAGATGGGCGCGCTGATCGTGGAGCACCAGATCGCTTGTCCGGACTGCGGCAGCCGCGATTATACCGACATCCGCCAGTTCAACCTGATGTTCAAGACGTTTCAGGGCGTGACCGAATCGAGCTCGAACCAAATTTATTTGCGTCCGGAGACGGCACAGGGCATATTCGTCAACTTCAAAAACGTACAGCGCACAATGCGCAAAAAGATGCCGTTCGGTATCGGCCAGATCGGCAAAAGCTTCCGCAACGAAATTACGCCGGGCAACTTCACGTTCCGTACGCGCGAATTCGAGCAGATGGAGCTTGAATTTTTCTGCAAGCCGGGCGAGGATCTGAAATGGTTCGAATACTGGCGTTCGTTCTGCTTCGAATGGCTGAAGACGCTCGGCCTGAAGGAAGACCATATCCGGCTGCGCGATCATTCGGATGACGAGTTGTCCCACTACAGCAACGCGACGACGGACATCGAGTTCCGGTTCCCGTTCGGCTGGGGCGAGCTGTGGGGCATCGCCGACCGTACCGATTACGACCTGAAGCAGCATATGGAGCACTCCGGCGAAGATTTCCATTACATCGACCAGGAGACGAACGAACGGTATGTTCCGTATTGCATCGAGCCTTCGCTCGGCGCGGACCGGGTGACACTGGCTTTCCTGATCGACGCTTACGAGGAGCAGAAGCTCGAGGGCGACGACAGCCGTACGGTGCTTCATTTCCACCCGGCTCTCGCTCCGTTCAAGGCGGCGGTATTCCCGCTGTCGAAGAAGCTGTCGGAAGGCGCCCAGAAGGTGTTCTCCGACCTGGCGAAGCATTTCATGGTCGATTACGACGAAGCCGGCTCGATCGGCAAACGGTACCGCCGTCACGACGAGATCGGCACACCGTTCTGCATCACGTACGACTTCGAATCCGAGCAGGATGGCCAAGTGACCGTCCGCGACCGCGACACGATGGAGCAGACGCGTATGCCGATCACGGAGCTGAGATCGTTCATCGAGCAGAAAATTTCATTTTAATGGCATAAACGAAAAGAGCGCCCCGTCTTTCCCGATATAAGGGAGGGACGGGGCGTTTTTTTCAATGACGATTAGTTCCAGCCCGCTTACAGGTCCATCGCAACTTTAACAACCTTGCAGTTGTCTAGTATATATAAGGTACCGGGAGGTGGAGATTATCAATCGTTTCTTACTCGGTATTATTAGCTTTATCATTATCGTTGGTTGCTCAAACCAGGATCGTTTAGCAAAACATGAGCTACAGCCTTCAGTTCCGGCTTCAATTAAACCAGATTTGACTGATTCTGAGACGCCACAACCAAATATCAATGTGAGTAACGATCCAAAAATTCTCGAACCTGAATTGAATACGAGTTGCAACGAGGCTCAGAAGTACGGCAACGAAATTAGTGAAGAATTTATCAAATTGAATATTCGCTTCGGCATAGGACCTGATGACGTTTCGGCGTTTTTCGGGCACCCCTGTGGTTTGGGGGAAAATGCTCTGAATGCATTAACTGAGTGGCGTTATGATTACTACGCTGACAAAAATTACAAATTCATGCCAGATACGCAGATCTCAATGTATGATGATATTGGGTTAAAAAGTGGGAAGATGAGGCTTCAATTGTTTATAGGATGGCTGGATAATAAGTCAGCTTATTATAGTATTTTTTATATATCTAAAGATGGTGAGATAATAAATTCTTATGATGCCCCAGAAGAGTTGAAAAATCGGGTATTTGAAGTTGTGGATGAATGAGAACCAGTTTATAATTGAAGTTTTGTTTACCGTGTTCGTAAAGCGGGCATGTCCGCATGTGACGCCTGCTTTACACTTCCACTTGAAACAGCCACTAACCTTAATGTTTACGGCGGCGAGAGGGAAGCTTGGGGAGAATTGACCTAACTGCAGCACATTGCTGAGGAAATCTACCTAGTTTAAGTCTCCGAACTTTCGGAACTAAGTAAGTAGTAACGAGAAACCAGACAACATTATTTGAATAGCCAACAAAAAAAGACGACCGGTCCTACATTGAAGGAATGAGGGTCGTCTTTTTGTATGAACTTTGTGCACTTGTAAATTCCCTTGCCTGACGGTAGACGAAACGATTCGGCAAGGCAAGGGACAGTGGTTCCAGCTTCTTCCTTAACTCGACGAGCTCGAGCTGGAGCTGCCGATTCCGCTGTAGGAAGAGCTGCTGCCGGAGTTGCTGAAGGAAGAGCTGCTGGTGGAAGAACCGCTGGTTCCGGACGAGATTCCGCTGCCGGAGCTGCCATTGATGATGGTAGTGGTAGTCGTAGTAGTGGTACTGCTGCTGATGGTCGTGCTGCTAGTCGTGCTGTTACTGCTGGCACTGCCGCTGCTTGCAGCAGCGCTGGAGCCGGCTCCGGTCGTGAAGGTGCCGGTCTTCGGACTCGTCGTAGGCGGCGTCTGGTCAGGGGCGGCAGGCTTTGGAGCCGGAGTCGCCGCCGGGGTCTGGCTGCCGGAGGACGTTCCCGGTTCCGCTTTCCTCGTCCCCGTGGACACCCCCGAGGATCGCGGATAGTAGGCTACGCCGTTATGATAATAAACCGACGAGGAGGAGCCGTTGATCGCGCCGCCTCCGTCATCGCATTCACCGTCGTTGTCCTGATCGGTGCAATAGTCGCCTTCGCTGCCCGCAGGCGGTGCTGTCGGAACCGTAGCAGGTATGTTCGAACCGGTGCCGCCGCCGTTATAGGACGTATACGATTGCGGCGGCGAGGGTGGCGTTCTGGAGGCGCAGCCTGCCGCTGCGGCCGACAAGGAGGCGGCCAGAAACAAGCTGACGAGAGCTTGCGTAGAGCGGGATGACGGTATCCGTTCCGTCGTCTGTTTCATAAGTGCAATCCCTCCGTTATCCGAATGTACCGTTTCATACGGATTCGGGTTGGGAAATGTTTCATTCCATTACCTATTTCTCTAATTCATCGTTAATCTGGTTAACCTTGCATCGACGCTGCGGATCTTTGCTTCGCCGCCTGCTTGCGCCTCTCGCTGTAACATTTGCGGCATACCGGCACGTAACTTTCATTGCCGCCGATCATAATCTGCTCGCCCTCAAAGACCGGAACGCCGTCCTTGCAGCGCATATTCATCGTAGCCTTGCGCTGGCAATGCCAGCATACCGTCTTCACTTCCTCGATCTTGTCCGCAAGCGCCATCAAGTGATAGCTGCCCTCGAACAATTTGCCCTGGAAGTCGGCCCGCAGCCCGTAGGCGATAACCGGAATGTTCAGTTCATCCACGATGTCGCACAGCGCCTTCACTTGAGACTCGTTCAAAAACTGGGCTTCGTCGACCAGGATGCAGTCGGGCTTCTCCCGCTCGGCCAGTTTGTACATATCCAGCTTGGATGTAATCACGACCGCTTCCTTCCGGATGCCGATCCGGGAAGTGATGACGCCCGTGCCGTACCGGTCGTCGATCGCCGGGGTGAACAGCAACGCTTGTTTGCCTTGTTCCTCGTAGTTGTGGGCGGTGCGCAGCACCTCAATCGATTTGCCGCTGTTCATGGCACCGTACCGGAAATACAATTTTGCCAAGATGGCCGCATCCCTCTCTGCTTGCGCTAGTATCGGTTTGTTGGAGTTTAAAGCCAACACTCACCGGAAGGAATTCTTTTCCTTTCCACTCCCGAGTTCTTAGTAAATCGACAGCCTCGTCAATCAATCATTACCCAGCATAGCGGAAATCGGCGGGGCTGAATAGAGGGGAAAAGGCCTAGTACATATTCAGAGCTTAAGATGCGGCTTGAAAGGGGTGTTGGCCGCTGCAACGCTTTCACATCCCATAGGATAAGCTCTGAAATTGTACAAGGCCTCCCGCAGCGGGAAGCCTGGAAAGAGGAAGTCAAGCTGGGCGGGCCTGCCTTTAGCCGCCGTGCAGCAGTCTGAGCCGGAAGCAGTTGATCGCGGTTTGTCCCAGTTCCTCAAGCAGACCGTAGTTGGCCCACGCTCCGACGATAGCGCCGATGCCCGGCACAAGCTGGAGCATCTTCCTGAAGTCGATGGCGTCCCGGTATTCCTGCTGCAGCTTTTCCCAATCGACGATTTGCAGCGAATGCTCGCCTTCCGGATATTGCAGCGCCACTTCATCCCAGTTGCGCACGATCCGGTACACTCGCACCTTGTGATCGCGTCCCGAGAAGGCGAGCTGGAACACGTACAGCAGGAACAGCCGCTCCCTGTAGTCGCGGGTCGAGTAGCCGTACAGATGAGCGAGCTCGAACAGGCATTTCATCTTAATCGCGATCAGCGCGGGGAAATCGACGAGCCCGAGGGCGAATCCGCCCGCTCCGGTTCCCGCTCCTTCGGCAGCGGCGATCTTTTTGTACATATTGACGACTTCAACCGCCTTCTCGTCCCGCTGCTGCAAGGTCAGTCCCGTTTGCGGCAAGCTTTTGGGCACATAATCGAGCGTGAACAGGACGGTGCGGAAAATGCCTTTTACTGCGGTCGTCAGGGCGGCATGTATTTTGGCAGGAATTTTATCGTTGATTTTCGTCTGAATCGACTTGGACGTTCGCTCCAGCAGACCCGGCTGCTTCAGCAATCCCCGCTCCCAATCGGCGAGCCGCACGCGGATCGAATCCTCGTATGAGATCATAGACATGGTGTTGCCTCGCTTTCGGTTCATGTACGGTCAGAGTATTCCTTCCCCGTTGGTACTTCATACGTAACGAAGCCGAATCGGTCGCGTCCGGGGCGGAAAACTCCAAAAGGCTTAACCGGCGCATCCGTGGGATGCAGCCGGTTAAGCTTCAGGAATGGGGCAGCAAGTGATTGCATGACTCTAATCCTACTTGAGATAACGCCAGTCCGTCACAAAGCGTCCGACAAAGTAACAAGAAGATCGATCGTCCCGCTGTACGCCGCCGAGGCCGGCTGATGAACCCGGACGCCGAGCCTGTCGTTCGCGGCAAAGGACGGGTCCGCGGCAGAGGGAAGCGGGAGCGAATGTGTCTCCCCGGCACTTCCGGCTGCCGCAATTCCGGAGATCCACAGCTGGCCGTTTTTCCAGATGTCAAAGGTGATGGCGGTTGTGCTCCCCGGGGCGATGTGCGAGATGCACGCGGTCAACTGGCCCGCCCGAGGCATCAGCTGCTCCTGGGTCGGATGCCCCTCGGCGCGCTTCAAAGCCGTTCCGCCTGCCGGAGTTGAGGCGATGCCGGCGCCGTAATAATGGCACGTTTCCGTCACTTTTGCCGGAAGCGCCCAAGCGGTGCCGTTCCAGACGATCGTTCCGCCAAGGTCCGTGTCGTAATACGTATATCCGGTCTCGGATTGAAACTTATCCGCCGAAGGCCGGTCGGCCGTAGCTCCTTTGCGTCTGGCCATCCAGATGCTGTCCTTTTCATGGTGGCTTCTCAGCATCTCGATGTATTCCGGCAAGACCGGGGTGCCCGCGGTTGTGAAGTAGTCGTGCAAGGACTTTGACAGTCGCGTATTCAGATGAGAATATTGCAGCTTGTTGTTGACGTCGATAAATTCGCAGCGGGCGAGCAGGTCCGGTCTCGGCGTACCGTCGACGATCGGCGGATGAATCGTGCAGTTCAGAAACGTCACCCCATGCTGGGTCGAGAGATAAAAGAAGCTTTTGTTGTCTTCGATCACGTCGGCCTGGACGTCGCAGGAATCGAAGACGATTCGTCCCCGCATCGGTCCGCCTTCGTAAGCGTCGATACTATTCACTCTGCAGCCCGTAATGCGGACGTCGGCGGAAGCGCCTTTAAAATGCACGAACAGATCGCCGCAATTGACCATTTCAATTTTCGGATACAAAGCCCGTTCGTCGGCATAAGCGGCGTTGCCGAGTCCGCCCAGTAAAAAGTTGACATGGGACACCGATTGAGACGTTTGCACCGGGGGTCTTCTCGCACTGAATGTTCTCGAACCGCATATAACAGTTCGTTCGCACCTGCTGATCGTCGTATCCTCCTGCCTTGCGCACATCGTAGCTCAGTGGATTCGGGATCTCCATGATCCGTACGCCCTTATCCCGGCCTGTAACGGTAACCCCCGCAAACTCGATGTGCTGCGGGAAAAACAGCCTCTGCCCCTGGCTCGTAACGGAGAAAGCGGCCGTTTTCATGATCCGGCATACGCCCGTTCCCGCGGGATTCGCGACGAAGTCGAACACGAAGTTATGGACCCGGATCGATTGTCCGTAGCCGATCGGATATTTGTAGTCGAAGTCGGAGGGGGAGAAGTTCAGCGCCCTCGCCTCGCTGTTCGGATTCGTGACCACGAGCCGGCAGTTGGAAATCCGGATATGGCCGTCCCACTTGGCCCCGTAATCCTGGCGGAACGACAGGAAGTCGTTGCCGAACCGCTTCGTATTCTCGACGAATAAATCTCCGCCGCCGGTAAGCGTAAAGCCGTGAAAGCCGATCTCCGAATCGCGCACGTACAAGTTCCAGCAGTGGAAATGGACGTCGATCCGGTTAAGCCGGCAATTTTCCACACGAAAGTTCTTGAACAGATTCGTGCCGAAAACACCCCAATGGATCGTGCTGCCCTCGGCCGTCACATTCCGGAAAGTAGCGTTCAGCACCCGGCTGCCGCCGATTCCGTAGGTGCCCTGCGGGACGTCATGGGTCGTGCCGGGCCGGTCTTTTTCCCACGGAAGGAGCCGGACGTTCTCCAAGGTAACGTCGTAGGAGTTGGTGAACGTGTAGAAGCCGTTGCGCGGGTCGAGGGAGACGTCGGTCTGTCCCGGCTCGAGCCCGACCCACTGGTTGCGGATGATCGTCCGGCTGCGCCGGATGGAGAAACCATTGTTCCAATACCCCTGATTTTGCCCCGGATTATTGCCCGACAAGTAAAAGGTTCCTCCCTCGACGACGAGATAGCTGTCATCACAGGGGTAGGCGGTCAGGCTCGTATAGTTTTGGAACGTCCAGGCGATATCGCCGATGATGCGCCCGTGCTCCTCCACAACGAACAGCTCTTCCTTGGCCCAGCCCGTATTGCCCGCATATCCGGCGCGGATGCCGATCCGGTCGTTGCTGTCGGCGACGATGACGAGACAGTTTTTGTAGGCCGCCAGCTCGGAGATGATCGTCGTGCCCGGTTTCAGCTTGGAGAGCAGCGCGGCTTTCTCTGCGGCGCCGAGTGAGATCGTCTGCTGCAGCTTGGCACTCGAAATGAGGAACCGCTGTTTGTCCCGAACGTTATAGCTCTCGTCGATATGGAAAATCGTCTGTCCCCATTGGACGTTCGTTTGGATCGGGATCAGGTTCGTTTCTTTGATCCAGAATTCGCCCGACAGCTGGATGACCGGAAGCTTGGCGCTGTTCGCATAAGCATGAGCCTTCTTGATCGGGACGCCATCGTCGCCGACGCCGTCTCCCTTGGCCCCGAACAGGGCATAGTTGACGCTGGGGACCGGCAGCAGGTGCGCCTGAAGGCCGTTCACCAGATTGATCACGCTTCCGCCGTCCTCAGGCAGCTGGGCGGTCCTGATGATGTATTCGGCGCCGCCGCCGTCGCCTGCGGCGTAATACCCCGTCGTCCTGACGATCTGATTTTCTTCGAGATCCGGCACGCTGCTAAGCTCGAGTAAGGTCACCTGCATATTCCCGCTCCCTGCCTGATGAGAAGTGGCCCACACCGCGGTGGAACCGGCGGCAAGCGCCGCGCCGGTCGTCCCCAGAATGGCAAGCATTTTGCGCCTGGACAGCCGGGCATTGCCGGTTTCCCGCTCGTTGTCGGTCGTATCGTGACTGCTCAAGATCATCAACCTCCGTATCTGCTAAAGAATAGGAAGCTCCGGTCAGCCGGTTACTTGCTTCCGGACAGCTTGGTCTGAATTTCTTTGTTGGCCGCTTCTTCGGCTTCGCGCAGCGCTGTATTGATGTCTTTTTCTTTCAGCGACACGCTGTTGAAGGCTGTCGTCAAATGTTTGGCCCCGATCGAGACGAATTTGGACGGCATCGCCGGAGAAGCGAACGTTTTGGGCATAAAGCTGTTGAAGTTTTTTGTTTTCAAATACGGGACGTCCTGGCCGAAATCTTTCATCACGTCCCGGTTGGTCAGCGTCGGGAACAGACCGTTGCGGGCGAGGTGGCGCTGGAATTCGTCCGAGGTCAGCCAGGCGATGACGTCGAATGCCTGCTCCTTATGTTTGCTCGTATTCGTGACGTAGAAGTAGCTCGGATACGGCTGCGGCCCGATGCCCGGCTTTTCTTTCCACTCGGGGAACGAGGCGACGTCCCAGTTGAAATTGTCCTTGAAGCGGGCCGGTCCGAGCGCCGCCAGCCCGAGGTAGATGGCAGTCGACTTCTCCTTATCGAACTTGTCGACCTGTACGCCGTAGCTGACCGTCTGTTTGGTAACTTCGTTGCCGGGAAGATGATAAAACCGCGTCCACATGTCGAACATCTTCCTGAACTCGTCGGAAGTAAAGTTCACCTTGTTTTGCTTATCCGTATACGGAATGGAGAACTGGTTGACGAGCATATTGTGCGACATTGACAAGGTGAACCCCTGATATTTCGTATCGCCGTCCGTACGCGCCATCTGCTTGGACAGATCGTAGACGGCATCCCATGTCATTCCGTCCTTCGGGTACGAGACACCGAACTTGTCGAACAGATCTTTGTTGTAGAACATCGTGATCGTATTGTTGAATACCGGCAAGCCGTAGATGCCGCCGCCCGCGATCAGTCTTTGAATATCAACCGTGGTTGGCTCGAGCCGTCCGAGATCGTATTTGTTTTGCTTGATCAGATCGGAGATGTCGTATTGCAGCTGCACATCGAGCAGTTCGTTCGTCTGTCCGCTGGAGAAGTACAAAATATCGAGCGTTTCCCCGGCGGTCACCATATTCGGGATCGTCACTCCCGCCGTACGGGGGATAAACTTCGGCGTAATGTGAGGGAACTTTTCTTTAATTTTTTTGCCGAACATGTTCATAAAGCCTTCGTTGTCGAAGTCGCCCGAGGTGGAGTAAAAGACGAGCTCGATCGGATCGGTGTTTTTGACCGCCGGTTTGGAGTCATCGGTTCCCGGGCTTTGACCGGTGCCGGTTCCGGTGCTGCCGCCCGAGCAGGCGGCTGCGACGGAGCCGACGAGAGCGAGCAGGAAGGGGAGCTTTGCTTTTTGCCGTATACGGTGGAGCATGGGTGTGTTAATGCTTTTGCTTTTGATTGCGCTTTCAAGTGGGGCCGGGGTTAGGACGGTATCCGTATTTGAGTATGCATTCTGGCCTCTTTGTGACATTACGTGAACAACCTCCCTGTTGGTTAGGTGCTTTTATCGCTTTCATGAGCGCTGCATGCCGTCGGCTTCGTCCGTCAGGAACGGGATCAGATTCATGCAGCTGCGCAATCCAAAAGTACCATAATCAAATGGAGGAAAGTTGCGATCTATTATGATAAAATGTCAATAAATCACTTTTGTGTTCCTATGGAGGAATTATGTTGATTTTCGAACATTGTTCTTATCTGGCACGCAATCCGATTGTGCTTGAAGTTGGGAAGGACGTCTCGCATAATTTCAAGCAGCTGTTCCACTTCCATCCGGGGATCGAGATCATTTTCATCCATAACGGGGAAGGGAAGCTGATTTTCGAGCACGGCACATACGATGTTCAGCCCGGAACGTTGTTGTTTATTAAACCGTATCAGCCTCATTATTTGCAGATGCAGATCAGCTCCACCCAGCCGTACGTGCGCTCGTTGCTAAAATACGAAACGGGATATATCTCCGAGTATTTGAAAGCGTTTCCTCACCTGTATCAATTTCATGACCGTTTGTGCAGCGACCCTTCGGTCGTTCAGGTTCAGCAATTGCCGCAGCACGAGCAGTTCGGGAAGTTTCTGACCGAGAGCAACGACCGGCTTCAACTGCATCCTTCCCCTAACCGGCTGGAGGGCAGGACGCTTATGCTCGTCTCGATCCTTCATTACTTGTATCCGTTATGGAAAAGCGACGGCGGAGCGAAACAACCGGCGTATGCGGCGGCCCCGGCCGTGTCCGGAGTGATGAAATGGATCGAAGAAAATTACGATAAGGAGTTCGAGCTGGACGTCCTGGCGCAGGCGGTTCATTTGTCTCCGAACCACGTCTCCCAGCTGTTCCGCAAAGTAACGGGCAAGACGATTATCGAATGGCTGACCGAGCGCAGAATGAAGCAGGCATGCATCCTGCTGAAGACGACGACCCGCTCCGTACAGGAGATCGGCGAGAAGTCGGGATGGCCGAATTTCAACTACTTTTGCTACATATTCAAGAAGAGAATGGGGATGACTCCGAAGCAGTACCGGTATCATTAGACGGCAAAGGAGGTTATCATGAGATGCGGCGCGGCGGTCGGGCGGGTGAAGAAGCCGCTGCCGCTTTCGGGTCAATAGCAAAAAGCTCAGCCTTGGCGTCCATGCGGACGGTCTGGGCTGAGCTTTGTTTGTGATGGCTGTCCTGCATGAGTTGCCGAACGAAAGGCTGCTTTTTCGGCCGCGCGTTCATCGCGGAGCAGTCGCTTTCTTCATGCCGGACGCAAGTTGGTTAGATGCTATACGTACCGATGTCCAGGCTGTCCATAATCTGGTGGCGCAGCTTGACGAACTCCGAGCTGTTGCGGTCGCGGGGACGCAGCATCGCGGTCTGGAATTTCTCGGTAATGCGTCCCGGACGGGGACTCATGACATAAATCGTATCGGCCAGATAGACGGCTTCGTCGATATCGTGCGTAATGAGCAGCACGGTCATCCCCGAACCTCTCCACAGCTTGATCAGCTCGTTCTGCATCGTGAGCCGGGTGATCGCGTCCAGCGCGCCGTACGGCTCGTCAAGCAGCAGCACCTCCGGGTTCAGCACGAGGGCGCGGGCAATCGATACCCGCTGCTTCATGCCGCCGGACAGCTGGGACGGGTAATACGACTGGAAGCCGCTTAAGCCGACCTTCTCGAGCACTTCGTTGACGCGAATGCGGCGTTCTTTGGCCGGCACCTTGGCCAGCTCGAGGCCGAAGCCGACATTGTCCTCGACCGTTCTCCACGGATACAGGGCGTGCTCCTGGAAGATCAGGACGCGCTGCGGGTCCGGCTTCTTGATACGCTGGCCGTTCGCCAGCACTTGGCCTTCCGAGGCCGTCTCCAGCCCTGCGATCATCCGCAGGACAGTGCTTTTGCCGCAGCCGGATGGGCCGACGATTGCTGCGAACTCGCCTTTTTCAATTGTAAAATTGATGTCGGACAACACTTCGAGCTGCCCGAACTTTTTGCTGACCCGATCGATCTGGATCGTCTGCATCAGTTATCGCCTCCCGTCATGTAGCGGTAGCGAAGCAGTCTGCGCTTCAGCTTTTCCAGCACAAGGTGGTCCAGCACGGCTGCGATCGTGCCGATTGCTACGATACTCATCAGGACGCCGCTCATATCGGCGACCTCGCCGCGCCACCTGGAGTAATAGCCGAGACCGGACATCGCTCCGCCGACCATCTCCGCGGCGATCAGCGAACGCCAGGCGTTGCCGAAGGCCACTTGAGCGCCTGTAATGAATGCGGGGAACGACTCGGGAGTGAACACTTTCGTGATCAACTGTCCTCTTGAAGCTCCGAGCACGCGGGCCAGCTCCAGGTGCGTCTTGTTGATGCCTTCGGTAGCATTCAACATGGAGAGCGCCATCGGGAAAAAGCTGGCGATAATGATGACGGTAATGATCGTAGCGTTGCCGTAACCAAGCAGGATCGCGAAGAACGGTACCCACGTGATCGGCGGTATGGCTTGCAAAATCGAAATAATTCCGCGCAAATAAACGGCGAAGCTGTGGGAGACGCCGGCCAGTAGCCCGAGGACCGCCCCGAGAAGACAAGCGGTCGGAAAGGCGACGCCGAGACGAATCATACTGTCGGCCACACCGCTCATAAAGTCGGTGTTCGAGAAGCTGCGGAGCAGCCGCCCGAATACTTCGGGCACCCCAGGCAGCAGAAATGGTTTGTTCAGGATCCACGAAGAAACTTGCCATAAGGCAAGAAGGCTGCCTATCGCAGCTAAATAGGGCAGCACCTTGCGCACAGCGGTCGTTTTCGCGGACCGTTTCGGTTTATCGGTTGTCGAATTCACCTGGCGGTCTCCTCACGTAAAGAAATGGATCAAGCTTACTTTTTGAGCTGCTGCTGCCAGGACAGATCGAGAATGTCTTCGACCTTCACCGGCTTGTCGAGCGCTTTTTGGTCGATCATCAGATCGGCGATTTGCTGCATCGTTTTGATGTGGTCCGGCGTAATATCCCAGTTGAACGTTTGCGACTCGATCGATTCTTTAATGACGGTAGTCGCCTTCACATCACCTTTAGCCGTTTTGAACGAATCGCCTTCGATGAAGCGTTTCGTAATGAAATCAGCCGCTTTTTGCGGATCTTTCTGCAGCATCTCGATCGCTTCTTTCTGGGCGTCGAGCATCCGGTTAACCGCGTCGCGGTCTTTTTTCAATTGATCGTCGGTGGTGATGACGACCATGCAAGGGAACGGCCATACTTTGCCGATCTCGTAAATTTGGGTTACCGGGGACGTCAGTTGCGCCATCCGGGAGTAAGGCTCGAATACGAACGCCGCGTCTACCGCACCTCCGGCGAGCGACTGGATCGCTTGGGCCGGCTCGGCGTATACCATCTGCAAATCTTTGTTCGTCAGTTTCGCCTGGGCGAGCGTTACGCCGTTCAGGACGATATCCGCGGTGCTGCCCTGCTTCTGGGAAGCAAGCTTACGGCCTTTTAGGTCTTCTACCGTCTTGATGCCGGAATCGTTGCGGACGAGAATACTGTGGAAGCCCATCTGTGCACCTGCGACGACTTTCAGACCGGCGCCCTTCGAAGCCCAGGTGACCGCATTCGTGAATCCGAGCACGCCCGCGTCGACTTGGCCGCCCACCATCGCTTTAATCAAGTCGGTGCCGCTTTCGAACGCTTGCAGCTTGACTTGCAGCCCGTACTTCTCATACAGCTTGGCGTCGTAAGCAAGCATGGCTTGCGCGTCGTCCATGACGTTCAAGTAACCGACCGTCAGCGCCTTCGTTTCTTTTTTGGCATCGCCGCCCGCTCCGCCTTGTGTCTTGTCTCCGCCCGCTTCCGGTTTCGTTCCGCACGCCGTTGCCACAATCATCAGGACGGCCAGGGCGAATATCGCCAAAGTCCGTACCTTAAAGTACCGTTTCATCATATCTCATCTCAGCTCCCCCACAATATAAACAATTCCTACCGTTTTAATAGGTTTTATTATAGGAATATATGGAGAGGACGTCAAGACATTTTTTGTTTTGGAAATTGCAAGCGGGAGCCGGGGGCGGCAGCGGCAGTAGTGTAGCGTTGTAGCGGTACAGGGAGCCACAGTATTGCAGGGGCGCAGCAGACGAGGCAGCGGGGAACGGACATGGGGGCCGCTTAGAGGGCAAAAGCAGGGGGGCGGGCCAGCTAACGGACATGGGAGCCGCTTAGAACGGAAAAAGATGGGGGGCGGGCTAACTAACGGACATGAGAGCCGTTAATGTGGCGCTGGCGGCTGATTGTAGCGGATATTTTGTGTCTAAGCGGCTCTGGTGACCGTTACAGCGCGGAAATGGGCAAATTCGACGTCTAAGCTGCTGTGGTGTCCGTTAGAGAGAGGACTTCAATGCAGCCCAAGAGCCGCAGCCGGGACTCAATCCGACATACTTCGCGCGAAGGAGCAGAACTGGACCGAGCGAAGTTTGTATCCGGCTCCCGATTATCGCTATAATGTAAAGGAATACCATGCTTGCCCAACCGGCATAAGAAGGAGAAGTGAGCGCGATGCTGAGCCAAGCGTTATTAGACAAGCTGAACGATCAAATGAACTACGAGTTTTACTCTTCTCAGGTGTATCTGGCGATGGCCGCCTACTGTTCGGCGGAAAGCTTCGACGGATTCGCGAACTTTTTCATCGTACAAGCCGAGGAAGAGAAGTTCCATGCCATGAAAATTTTCCACTTCATCAATACGCTCGGCAAACGCGCCGTCGTAAGCGGAATGTCGGACCCGTCCAACGAATACGGCTCGCTGCTGGACGCGTTCGACCAAGCCTACGAACACGAGCAGACGGTAACCCGCCGCATCTACGATTTGTCCGACATCGCCTGGAACGAGCGCGAGCACGCGACAATCAATTTCCTGAAATGGTTCATCGACGAGCAGGTCGAGGAAGAAGCAACCTTCGACAGCATCATCCAGAAGCTGCGCCGGATCGACAAGGACAGCAATGCGTTTTATATGCTTGATGCCGAGCTTGCCAAGCGTACGTTTACGCCGGAGGCTTAATCGGCTGGGCGGCCCGTACTTCTCGTATCGATACACAGATACAACAACAAGGTTCGACCTCCGGTCGGGCCTTATTGTTGTGGTAAGGCGCTATCCCGAGGCGTCAATTATTGACCCGGACATATGAGGGGGACACGATGAACACGTTCATTTACATGGTCAGGCACGGCGAATCGCCGAAGACGGAAGGAACCGAAAGAACAAGAGGGTTGACGGAGAAAGGAAGGGCGGATGCGGATCGAATAACGGAATTATTAAAAGACGAGGGGATCGGGGTTTTCGTTTCAAGTCCGTACCGGCGGGCAATCTTAACTTTGCAGGAGTTAGCCCGGCACTCCCGGCAAAAAATCATAGTTTTTGAGGACCTCAAAGAAAGAATCTTTCTGAACGAAGAAAACCGAATGCCGGATGCGGACCTGTTCCCTTTGGTGGAGAAGTCGTTTGCCGATCCGAATTTTTCCTTAGAGGGCGGGGAGTCCAATGCGGAGTGTCAGACCCGGGCTATATCGGTTTTGAAAAAAATATTACAGCTCTACCGGGGACAGAAAATAGCGGTCGGCACCCACGGAGCCGTCATGACGCTAATGATGGCGTTTTATGACCCCCAGTACGACTTCGATTTTCTGCTTCAAACCTCTAAACCGGACGTATATCGATTGGAATTTGACAATCAGAAGCTGGTACAGGTAAACAGATTGTGGGGGGACTCTACTCTTAGCGGCGGTTCCAGCAACATTGGTTAAACTGACAATACCGGCACCCCCAGTGGACACAGTGTTTGAAAAGAGCTCGGCAGAGCCGCCTGCGCCAAGAACCAGCCGTGCAAGCGGCTCCAACAAGCGGAGCGCGCTAGTCCCGCCCCAGCCGGATGCGCCGGTATTCGAGCGGCGTCATCTTCTCCTGCTCCATAAACCGTTTGTTGAAGTAGCTCGGGTTCGTGTAACCGACCTCCAGCGCGACCTGTTTCACCGGCCAGTCGCTGCGTTCGAGCAGCAGCTGCTTGGCGTGCTGGAGCCGGCATAGGGTGACGAAGTCGAGCGGCGTCATCTGCATCGTTTTGCGGAACAGCTTGCAAAAGTAATACGTACTAACGCCGGCCTTCTCCGCCCATTCCTCCAGGACGAACGGCTCGCTGGCCCGGCTGCGGATCGCCGGCAGCAGCCGGGCCAGCCGGTCCGACGTGTCGGCTGGCTTGCCGCCGGTAAAAGGCTCCGCCCGGCTCATAAACTCCGTCAAAATCGTATACGTCATCGAGGACAGCGTAGCCAGATGCAGGAACGAATGCGTCTCCGCTTCCTCAAGCAGCGCATGAAAGAGCGGAAGCAGCTCCTTCCACGATTTGACCGTCCACAGCGTCGTGCGCCGGAAGCCGTGCTCGGTCATATATTCAACCAGCTTCGGCCCGCCGTAGAAGTGTACCCAGCGTACGTCCCATGGCTCGTCCTGGCTCGAATAATACCGCTGCTGCATAAGCGGGAAGTAGAGGAAGGCGTCTCCGGGCTGAAGCGTGATCGAATCGCCATCCAGCTCGACCGTTCCTTTGCCCGCCGTGATCAAATGGATGCTGAAATTATCGAGCGCCCCATAGCTGCGGTTCACCAAATGTTCCGGCCAGTCCGAATACCAGCCGACTGATTCCGGCAAACAAAAAAACGGCGGTTCCGCTAAAGTAGGCAAATTGTACTGGCGCCTCATCTGTCAAGACTCTCCTGTTCAGTAGGGTGGTAAAGCAATATTGTGTTATCATCCGGGAATGCAAGCTAGTCTTATTTTAACTTGTCCATTAGGCCATAACAATAGAGTGTTATACGTGGCCAGGGAGCAGGGAGCTTGCGCTCTTCCCCGAACGATTCCCTGGCGGTTCCGATCCCCGCCGGCCGCTTAAAAAACGATCTTCCTATTGATAACCCAGAAAACCTTGATTTAAAAGGAAAGTTAAAATTTGAAACAAGGGAAAAATGTAACAAATTGGTAGTCGATTCGGGAATTTAAGTACACATTTTAAAAATAGTAGTGAAAATAACCGTGTATTACACCATAACTGGGAAAGTCCCGGTAAGAGGCAGGTTTTCTTACTTCAGAATGTCCCGGTTCGCCTTAACGCTTTAGCGAATATAAATCAGTTCTGAATCGTAAAAAAACTCCGCAGCTGCATCAGCCGCGAAGCTCTCTCTTTCTATATGAATCGTAGAAGTGCTACGAAACACGCAAAATCGTCACCCGACCGACCCGCCTCAAGCGTCCCGTACCTTTTTACATCGCAAGGCACACTTCGTTATCCCCGAGCAGCAAGAAGCAATTACCGCTGCAGTTCCCACCAAGTCAAATACGCATAAGGGTCCACCGTTTTCCACGGCGAGACGTTGGTTTTATAGATGCCGAAATGCAGATGAGGGAGAAACTTTCCTTCGGTTCCTTCCGGACCGTATCCGGTGCTGCCGACGTAGCCGATCAACTGGCCTTTTTTGACTGTGCCGCCCTTGGCCATCCCTTCGGCATAACCGGAGAGGTGCGCATAATAAAACGCGGTGGAATCGTCGGTCCGTACCGTCAGGCGCCAGCCGCCGTACTGGTTCCAGCCGTAATTGATAATCGTGCCGTCTGCGGCTGCGTAGACGGGCGTGCCTTTGTCTGCGAAAATATCGACGCCCTCATGCGGTCGGATTTCCTCGCCTGTCGGAGACCAGGTGCGCACCTCGGCATAATTGTTTACATACGGAGTGTACGTACCGGCCTTAAGCGGGAAATACCCGTTCAGATAGGCGGAGGGCGCAGCAGGAATACGGAGCTTGTCTCCGATATTCAGCATGTCCGGATTCGATATATGAGGATTGGCGCGAATGAGAGATGAGGTCGGCAATCCGTAGGCTGCGGCGATTTTCCAGAACGTGTCCCCCGTCCGGACGGTATACGTATTCGCATCATCCGGTACTTGAAGCGTTTGACCCGGGTACAGCATCTCTCCGGTTGAAGGGTTCAGACTCGTCAGCTGCTGGACCGTGATGTTGTGAGCGGTTGCAACCTTCCACAGCGTATCGCCCGGCTGTACGGTGTGCGTGGCTGCCTGAACCGAGGAACCGAATAGCGATAGTCCCAGCACGATGCCGGGTAATACGCCGATTTTGGATTTCATCTTGGCTGTTCAACTCCTTTTGACGGATTAGTACCATCTTAAAGGAATCTGCAACCTATTTTTAGTAGAAAGTATTGGCAGTTGGTCCTGACGCCTCTATGGAGACGGTCGGCTCGAGGATCGTAAACGTATTGGCCGCCGTGTTCAAATTCGCCCGTGCGCCTAGCGGAATCGCGGCTTTGTACGTCCCGTGAGCCGTCGCCAGATTCGTCATCAGCGGTTTGCCGAGCGGGACGAGCACTTCCCGGATCAAGTCCTGGTAAGTGACCCCATAGGCGGCGGTACAATCGGTGCATTGTCCCATGACGATGCCGATGCAGTCGTCCAATTTCCCGGCTAGCTTCAGCCGGTTGAGCATCCGGTATACTTTATTGATCGGCTCGGCTGTTTCCTCCAGCACCAATATTTTGCCTAGCGTATCGAATTCATAGGGCGTACCGAGCGTGTCGGTAAAAGAAGTCAGATTGCCTCCGACGATCGGGCCTGTCACATTGCCGGGGACGAGGCTCGCGAGCGGCATGCCCGGCGGATTCCCGATGAGTCTCGGGGACGTTACGGTGGAGGTGGCCGTGAAAAACTGATTGTAGTTATAGGCGGGCGTGCTCGTGCTAAAATTAATCAGCATCAAGCTCTGAAACCCGATCAGATTGGAGAATTGATATAAAGCGTTGGACAACACCGTAATATCGCTGTAACCGGATAAAATTTTCGGATGCTCCGCGATCGCCCGAAAATCGAGATAAGGCAAAATTCCGGCGACGCCCACCCCGCCCCGGGTCGGCAAAATCATCCGTACCTTCGGGTCCAGAAACATCGCCATCAGATCGTCCGCTCGCTCGCGGTCCGTTCCGGCCAGGAAGCCGTCGGCGTCGTACACATGCCTGCCCATCGCAATTTGAAACCCGAGGCTTTGCAGCGTTTCGATTCTGCTGTCGATGACGCTTGCCGCGAGCGGGCTTCCGAGCGTTACGATGCCGATCGTATCGCCCGCTCTCAAGATCGGCGGCCTGATTGCCATAACCCAGTCCCCCAGTATGTCGAACTCGCTATCATTTAATAAGCGTATGATCAACCGCCTGCAGACAGAACGTCGGGCTGCTCGGCAAAAATTTCGCACCGGTTGGAACTTTGAGCGGGATGCGTTGTCTATATGGGTGAGGTGATTCCGGTTTGAGCCACGAAGATGTGCGGCATGTGATCCAAAGCGGCGATCCCGAGTCGCTAATCCAGGATTGGATGGAGGCGTACGGGGACGACGTATGGAGGTACGCCTGTTTCATAACGAAGCGGTGGGATGCGGCGGACGATATTACGCAGGACGTGTTCTGGAAAGCGTACCGTCATCGATTCGCGTTCCGGGGAGAATGCTCGGTCAAAACTTGGCTGCTCGGCATTACACGCCGGACGGCGATTAATTATTTGCGCTCCGCGTTCGTCCGCAAGGTGACGCTGTTCGGATTGTTTTCCCCGCAAGGCACTTCCCGTTCCGCGGAGTCGGTTATGATGGACCGGCAGGCGGAGCGAAGTTTATGGGAAACGGTGCTCGGCCTGCCGGCGAAATACCGGGAGGTTCTGGTTCTGGATGCGCATTACGAGCTGTCCAACAACGAGATTGCGGAGCTGCTTGATTTGTCGGAAGGAACGGTAAAGTCCCGCCTGCATCGCGCAAGGGCGAAGGTGGAACGGAAGCTGAAGGAGGAGGAACCGCGATGACAGGCAACAACAGCGAGGATCGTCACGAAGGCAATCGGCAGAAGCAGAGGGGCATGGAGGAACGGGAAAAGGAACGGAGGCGGGCGGCAGAGACGAAGCCGGCTTGGTACGCGGGGCTGAAGCGGACGCCTTACTTCGGGGAAGGGCTGAACGCGCAGCAAAAGGAGCAGGTGCTCGGCCGGGTGCGGTTGGAACGGGAACGCGGGTACCTCCGGCGCCGCAATCCGCTGGCTCTGGCGGCAGCCGTAACGGTTGCCGGCGTGTTGCTGGCGCTCGTGCTGATGCGCACGGTGGAATGGTCTCCGATCTTTACGGGACAAGATCGAACGATTCAAGGAGGAGTCGGCGGTAACCCGGAGGGAAGAGGAACGCCTCGTGAAAATAATGGCAATAACAGGAAAACGAGAAACCTTTATACCGTAAAGAACGTCAAAGTATTGGAGGTGTTTCCGGGTGGAGATTATGCCGCCGGAACGCCTGCCGGCAGCTGGTGGAACTTCTACACGCCGTTCGACCAGTTGAAGGATCGCATGATTCGCATCGAGGGGGTGAATCGCGAAACTGGAACCCGAATAACGGAGCTGGCGGAGATGAAAGTATCGGAGGCGGGAAGGGCGTACGACGATTTTACCCGGATCTCTACGAGGTTTGCCCTGCCCGTATCGGGAGTATGGTCGTTCGTCGTATTTATGGACGGGGAGCCGTATGCCGATGTCGTGTTCGATGTGCCCGATGCACCATGGCAGGTGAGTCCGGTATTCCGAAGCGGTGCCTACGACCTGCACGGAGTGAAGGGAAGGCTGGGTTTTATTGACCCTGGTTTTAGGGCAGGTCAAGCGAACAAGTATATGTGGCACTTCTGGGGGGGCAAGAGCGAGCTGGAGGGCAGGCTTCGGATTGTTGCCGTACGCAAGGATTCGAACCGGGTCGTAGACGTGTTCGAAGGTGAGTCTGCCGGTTCCCCGCTGAACGGAGCGGATGCTGCAGCGCCTACGATGATGTCGCTGCCGGAACCGGGCTTGTGGCGCCTTATGGCGTTCATTGGAGACCGGCTGCACGGCAGTGTCGTCGTCGAGGTGAAAGCGGCAGCCGGCGGGAGCGGGGCGTTCTGATTTCCTTTCCGTACCCTTTTTGCAGTATAATGGTTCCCGAAGCGAATAGCTTCCTTAGGAATGGAAACTAGCAGGGGGAACCTATGGATGCGTTAACGGAAATTCTGCGGGGGTCAGCGGAAGCCGGTTCGTGGACACAAGCGGTGCTCAGCGGACCGAAGAAGGGGGCAGACGCTCCGGCCGACAAAGTAAAGATCAAGCCGGTACTGCTCAAAGGCAAGCTTCACTACCAGTTTGCTCTTTATGTAGGAACGAAGGTGCTGCACGAGAACGTGGCGGCCGATCAGGCGGCCGGCCGGGCGGAGCAGCTGCTGCGCGCTCACTACAAGCAGGCGCTGCTGCAGACTAGCGAAGCGGACTATCATATTTTGCTAAACAAAAAGGGCGAAGCCACCATTCTGAAGAAAAAGGCGACCAAGCCTGAAGCGGAACTGTCACATAACCGGAAGAAGCGTTACGTGCTGGAGGAAGGGACGCCGGTTCCTTTTCTCATCGAGCTCGGCGTCATGAACGCCCAGGGCAAAGTGATCGCGGCGAAGTACGACAAGTTCCGGCAAATTAACCGGTTTCTCGAGATGATCGACGACGTGGCGGAGCATTTGCCGCAAGGCCGGACGGTGCGGATCGTCGATTTCGGCTGCGGCAAGTCATATCTGACGTTCGCTATGTATCACTACCTCGATGAAATCCGCAAGCTGGATCTGCAAGTTGTCGGCCTCGATCTGAAGGAGGACGTCATCCGCCATTGCAGCGAGCTGGCTGTAAGGCTGGGCTATGACCGGCTCCGGTTCCTGGTCGGCGATATAAGCCGGTATGAAGGATTCGAAGAGGTCGACATGGTCGTGACGCTGCACGCGTGCGATACGGCTACCGACGCCGCCCTGGAGAAGGCGGTCCGTTGGGGAGCCCAAGTGATCCTGTCCGTCCCGTGCTGCCAGCACGAGCTGTTCAGCCAAGTGCGGAGCGAGGCGCTGGCGCCGCTGCTGAAGCACGGCATCCTGAAGGAACGGTTCGCTTCGCTGGTTACCGACGCGGCACGGGCGCAACTGCTCGAGCTGGTCGGCTACCGGACGCAGGTGCTGGAATTTATCGATATGGAGCATACGCCCAAAAATTTGCTCATCCGGGCCGTGAAGGAAGGCGATTCGGCAGGAACGCCTGATCCGGCGGGAGCGGCGGCTTATCGGGCTTATGCGCAGTCGCTCGGCATTTCTCCTTATTTGGAACGGGCGCTGTCGGATCTGCTCGGCCCGCAGTTTACGAATGAAACAGAGAGAGAACAATAGGAATATAACGGGAGAGCCTAATGTGCGCCTGGATATTGGCTCGTTAGGAGGATATGGAGTGGAAACAAAACCAACGAACGGCACGGAGATGAAGAGACGGACTTGGACGTGGTCCAAATTGTTTCAGCCGCTGCTGATCGCAGCATGTTTATTTTTGTGGCTGGTGCTGACCCCGACGGGCCAGCTGGTTCAGGTGGTCGTCTGGTGGAAGACGCTAAGTCCGCAAGAGGTGAACATGTACTGCGCCGGCTTGTCCATTGCTGCGGCGCTTCTGCATCTGCTCATCTTCCGCAAATCGTCGCATTCGAACGGATAACCGCGGGAGTTCGGGAAGGCCGACTGATCAGCGGGATTTCGTAAAGAGGGAAGGGGTAGCCGATGACCGGTCCGGCTTTATTCGATCGTGTTCGGGCGATTGCGCTGCGATTGCCGGAGGTAGAGGAAGGGACCACCTACGGAACGGCTTCATTGCGCGTCCGGGGGAAGTTTTTCTCGAGAATTCGCGAGGACGGAGAGACGCTTGTTCTCAAAACGGATTTTGAAACGCAAGACTTCCTGCTTCAAGCTTACCCCGACATTTATTATATAACCGATCATTATAAAGGGTATCCGTACATTTTGGTGCGTCTGTCAGCAGTAGGGGCGGACGAGCTGCGGGAGCAGGTGGAACGGGCTTGGCGGCTGACCGCGCCCAAAAAGCTTGTAGCTCAGTACGATCAGGACTGGAGCCGGCCATAGGCCGGCCGGCATGACCCCAACCTTTTCGAATCGGAGAGGCATTCCGGAACAAACGCCACCTGCACCTGAACATCACCCTGTTCCGCCCGCTAAGACAAGCTTCTGAACGAAGCCTCTTTCCAAGACGAATGACCCTTAGACTCATTATCGAATCCCCCTTTGCAGCCACACGTGGCGACGGAGGGGGATTTGATATGTGCTGGGGACGGATGAACCGAACCGCCGCCGAGTCATTTACGCGGCTTGTTCCGGCTTCCGGCTCCGAACAGCGTCTTGACTTCGGCAGCCTGTTCGTCGCTTACGTCTTTGCTGCCATATCGGACCTCCTCATACAGACGCAGCGCGGTTTCTTCGTCCGGGCGCAGCGGGCTGCGCCGGATGAGTTCGCGCCCGGTCTCGCGAGGGGTCCGCGCATCGTGATGCTTATACCCTCCGGAGATCCGGCCGAGGAGGAGACGCTTGAAAGCATGGCGCACCCGCTCGCGGTTGTCCGTCAGATCTTCCCAGCCGGGTTCCTTGCCGAACCAGCCGGTGAACCGGCGCTTCCATGCATCGGCGCGTTCACGCGCCCACTCCCTGCTGTCCAGAAGCGACTGCTTCTCGTCGACGTAGCCGGCGTCGGAGCTTTCCAGACGTTCCCCGTACCACCCCATAAACCGGTGAAGCCACCGCTTTCCGTGTTTGACGAGGAGATACAGAAGCCAGATGGCGGCCGCCAGCATGATCAGCGCCACGACGATGTACATCACCTTCTGCAGGAAAAGGGCGAGAGCGGAAGGCTCGGATTCGCCGAACAACTGGCTGAGATCAAGCGGCTGCGGCGGCGGATTGGACCGTTCGGCCTCTTCCGGGCGGAGCATATTAAGCAACTGAAGCAGAAGGGCGATAGCTCCGCCGAACAGCGCCGCCCCCGCCTGGGCGGCAGCCGCGGCGAGCGTCCGGAAAGACGCGAGAAGCAGGATCAGGGCGAACAATCCGAACAGCAGCGCACGGTTGCGCCATCTCGTCTCGCCTGCAATCGGTGCGCCTTCCCGGCTCTGGGATTCTTTGTCGAGCGTGGAACTGTTCGTCCGGTACAGCGTAAGAGCCAGCGCCACAATGCCGAAGCCCGTGATCCAGGGCGAGAACGGAGCGGTTTCGTCAAGACGCGGATAGACGAACGAAGCGATAAAATAACCGATCATTCCGATCCACCAGACGCCGGTGCTGAACGAGCGGTCCCAGCCGCGCAGCCGGTTCTGTCTGCCGCGAATCCAGGCAGCGGCGAAACTTAGGAAGCTGACGGCGATCATCAGCGGCGAACCGCCGATCTGCCAGGCGCATACGGCGGGAACCGCAACGGAGCCGATCCACGCCAGCAGCTGCCATACCGACCGAAGCATATAGTGAAAGGCATAGCCGAGCGCATACATAACGGAGATGACAGCCAGCCATTCCGGTACAGAGAGGGCGAAACGCGGCACGATCACGTATACGGCCGCGAATACCGGGAAATAAAGCAGCAGCTCGGCCAGCCCTTGGAGCCAGGCGAGAGTCAGGTTTTTCAGATGCCGCATCGCACTCAAGCCCCTTTCGTATGAGCCGGCTCCGAGGCCGGTGCCGCCGGCGCAGCCGCAGTGCTCCCGGGGGACGGACCGGAGCCGGCGGACGAATCTTGTCCGGCTTGCTGCGCGCTGCCGTTCTGCCGGGCAGGACCTTCCTCCTCCAGCATTACCACTTGTACGGCGTTGCCATTGTAGCGAAGGCGTTCGAACTGCCGCTCCATCTTTTCGCTGATATAAGAAGTGATAACGATAAAGTCCGTATTCGATGTGCCCTGAAGCAGGTCGTACTCGATAAATTCCGCGAAGCCTGTCGTTCGCTCGATAAGCAGCATGGCCATCGTCTCGTACAGACCGGCCAGGTGAGCGTCTCCTCCCGACGGAGGAATACGGACCGGTTCCTTGGGCTGATCGATTACGCAGCCGTTGCAGCCGAATCCGGTGTCGATGCCCCGGCCGATACACATCTCGGCGAGCGCGGCCGCATACGAGATCCCTTTCTCGATCCGTTCGGGCTCGGTAACCGCGCCCCACATCGTTTCGGTAATTTCGAAATTCAGATAGATCATGATCCGGTGGTCGGCTGTATAGTCGCGCTGATGTACCTGCAGACGGCCGGTGCGGGCCGTGGCGCTCCAATTGATCGTATTCATCGTGTCCCCGTACCGGTACTCGCGCACCCCGGCGATCCGGAACGGATCGTCGACGACCCAGCGCCGCACGGAAATATCGCCCTGCCAGCTGTGGGAAGGCAGCGGGATGTCTTCGAGAGGGATCGGCTCGGGATAGACGAGCAGCCGCGTTTCTTTATCGAAGTACAGCGTCTGGTACGAGACGAATACTCCGAGCAAATCTCCGCTGGTCATCGTTGCGGTTTGCAGGTCGTAGCAGCCGCGCTTCAGGCAGAGGACCTTATGTTTTCGCGTAATTCGCGTATAAGGCATAAGACTGAACAAGCTTTTATGGTTCTGAAACAGTTCCCCGCTGGAGATGTCCAGATTGGACTGGTTCTGGAAGCGGAGCCCTGCATGCATAAGCGATTCCAGCCGGAGCCAGGGCATCGGCATCGCCTTGCGGTTGGAGATGACCTCGACAAGCTGTACCTCGTCGCCTTGAAAACAGGCGGGGACGTCGAAGTACCGCTTGTAGCTGACATGGCGAAAGCCCCACCATTGGTACGCCTTGCCTTGCGCGAACACGATCAGGGCGGTTATGATCAGCAGCCAATGTACGCTCATGCCGGACTACCCGTTACGCGCCAGCGTCTCGGACGGAACCGGCGTGTCCCGCAGCAGCTGGTCGATGATCGCGTCAGCCGCATCTTCCTTTAACCGGATCGCGTGTCGCAGCAGCAGTCTGTGGGCCAGCACCGGCTTTGCCATCGCCTTAATATCGTCGGGCAGGACGTAATCCCGGTCTTGCAGGATCGCGTGCACCTGCACCGCCTTCAGCAGCGACTGGCTGCCGCGGGGGCTGACGCCAAGGGCGATATCGGGGTGGCTGCGCGTCCGTTCGACGATGTGCATCATATAATCGAGCAGATCGTCGTGGACGGCGACCTGCGAATAAGCGAGCTGAGCGGCCGTCAGTTCGCGGGCGTCGGCAACGCTTTCGAGCGAGTCTAGCGGATTGTCCTGCTTGAACCGCTTCAAAATATCAACGCCCTGCTCCCGCGACGGATACCCCATGCGCACCTTTAGCAGAAACCGGTCGAGCTGGGCTTCCGGAAGCGGGAACGTCCCCTGGTTTTCGACCGGATTTTGTGTGGCAATTACCATGAACGGGCGGTCCAGCGTGCGGGTCTCCCCGTCGATGCTCACCTGCCGCTCCTCCATACATTCGAGCAGGCTGGATTGAGTGCGCGGTGTTGCCCGGTTGATTTCATCGGCCAGCAAAATATTCGTAAATACCGGACCCGGACGGAACTGGAACTCGCTTGCTTTCTGGTTATAGTAGTTAATGCCGCTAAGATCGGAAGGGAGCAGATCGGGCGTAAACTGAATGCGCTTGCAGGTGCAGTGCAGCGATTTGGCCATTGCTTTGGCCAGCAGCGTTTTGCCGGTTCCGGGGACATCTTCGAGCAGCACATGGCCGGAGGCGATCAAGGCGATCAGCAGTTGGTCGACGACGTCTTCCTTGCCGACGATGACTTTGTTTATATTATGTTTCACGTTTTGCGCCATCCGGCGAATGTCGGTCAGGTTCATGAAAGGGGCACACTCCTTTTTCTAATCTACCTTCACCATACCATAATAGCAGGATGGAGCCTATGGCGATTATGGAGGAAATCCACAGGTACGAGCAGGCCGCCCGTTACCTTGAAGAGTGAAGAGGTGCATAACGGGGGAGTCGGGTTTATTTGCTTCTCTTCAGTGAAGTATAATAGATAACAAGCTAACTATAATATACTTTGCAGCTTCCATTGCACGACAAAGGGGAGAGAGCATGCCTATAGAATCTGAAGATCCGAAACAAGTGGTTTTGCAGGTAGGAGCGGTGCTGAAAAGACTTCGCAAAGAGAAGCAGCTCAGTCTTGACGATGTAGCGGCCTTATCGGGGGTGAGCAAGCTCACGCTGGGCAATATTGAGCGAGGCGAAACGAATCCGACCATAGGCATGTTGTGGAAAATTTCAAAAAGCTTGGCGATCCCGCTCATGGCCTTATTTTCAGCAGAAAGCGGAGTGAATGTGTCCAGAGCCGGGAAAGGGTTAAGAATCGCCGGGGAAGAGAAGACGTGGGTGATCGAACCGATCTTCCATCATGCCAGTGATGAAATGGAGATGTGCCGAGCCTATCTCCAGCCGAATAGCTCCTACGATCCGGAAAAACATCACCCCCGTACAACGGAGATCGTTACCGTCATGTCGGGAACGGTCACGATTCGTGTCGGTCAGGAGTCACACCTATTACATCAATACGATTCTATCCGTTTTTGCGCAGACACCACGCATTCTTATATCAATCAGTCCGATGAAGTCGTCGTCCTCCATATTTTGATGAAGTATGGGGGCTAGAACATGCAGCGCTCCAGGTCGAGCCTGCGCTGCGACATGAAGTGTCCCTCTATCCCCGGCGGATAGGGGGTATTTCTTTTTGGGGAATTAATAAGGTTAGACAAGTTCTTCAATTTATATT
>NZ_JBYUPU010000037.1:0-71030 GCF_058135425.1 Paenibacillus sp. MAH-35 | reverse complement strand
TGAGATTTCCCAATTCGTAAGACCCCTGGTAGACGACCAGGTTGATAGGTTCGGGGTGGAAGCGCAGCAATGTGTGGAGCTGACGAATACTAATCGGTCGAGGGCTTATCCTACAATACTCCACGAACCTTCGTGGAGGCCTCAAGAGCCCTTGAGGTAACGTTTCAATCTCTCTCTTCTTCGGTTCGCATTCAGTTTTCAGGGAATAAACTCTTTATTCATTGCTAAAAACCACGCATTCATGACGTGGTTTTTTTGTTTTCCTACGCAACCATTCCCCGTCTATCCGGTCCGCACGAAAAAACCCGGAGCATCTCCGGGCTATTCCATGTAGAACGAAGTATCGTTCCGGGTAATTTTGAGAAGTCCCGGCTTTCCAGCGCGCTTCAACAAAAAGATGATCCACATTTGCGGGAGCATGTACCAGATATGTGTGGCGAGAAGCGAGAGCCAGTAAGGCAAGGGAACCCACGGATACAAACAGCCGAGAACGGCAAGCCCGATCCAGAACAGCTGACGGTGAATACGAATAAAACCGCCAAGCGGGGCATACTCTCCCGGGATCAAACCAAACCAGGGCGGACGAACGTCGAACGACCAGGAGCCGCGCTGGCCGGAACCGAGATATTTCAAATACAAGGAGGTCAAACCACAGAGCATAAGCGGGATCAGCACGATCCCGCCGGCCATCCACAGCAAGCTCCAAGCCGATACGGCTACAGCCAGATAAAGTGCCGCAGAAAGCGGTAATACCCCGTAGAGCAGCAGCGGCAGGGGGCGGTGGCGTATGCGTTTGACTAATTTGTAGTTATAGACCGTTGCTTCTTTATCCAAGCGATGCAAGTAAATATACCTCCCGGCTGACGGTTCGCTGCTTCTGCAAGTACGCGATGACAAGATCTTCGAAAAGATTTCCTTTCTATTATATAAGGAACGCGATAACAATGGAACCATTCGCCCAGTTCCCACATACTTTATCTTACCATCCGCGATTGGTTTGAACAGGGACTGTTTTTTTCTCGAAAATCCGGGTAACTCTAGTTTACGAGATTCGATTTTGTGGCATACTGGTAGAGAAAAGGCGGGTGAACCGAGTGGAACAAGAGGAAATGAAAACCTACACTTGTATCATATGCGACCAGCCGAAGCCAGAAGGGATCATGATTTGTTCGGAATTTATATGCGACGCTTGCGAATCGGAGATGGTCCAGACGGATGTATTGGATGCCAAATATCCGTTCTTCATTCATCGGATGAACAAAATATGGTATAAAATGAACGCTTAGGCCTAACCGAAGCGATCAAGTTGCCGTGGCCTTTGGCCGGAGAGACGCTTCGTCCAGGGGTACGTACAGGCCCAAGGTATCGGGCTGAGAGGGTTTGTTAAAAGCTGTATGTTTCAAAAGGTCTTCCGGCGAGGGGCAGGCCTTTTTTTGCTTTTTGGCTCCTTGATCCTGTATGGTTAATGTATAGCGGCAGGAGGAGGCAAAACCTATGAAACGCGAGGATGCGCCGTTACTGGAGGCGCTTTTGACCCATAGCAGCAACTATGAAACCGGCTTTCACGTACCCGGACACCGCTCCGGAAGAGGGCTGCAGCCGGAAGCTTATATTTTTCAGGATATTATGAAAATTGATTTGACCGAATTAACCGGACTGGACGACCTTCACGACCCGGAAGGACCGATTCTTCAGGCGCAACAGCTGGCTGCACAATGCTTTGGCGCCGAAGCGACGTTTTTTCTCGTAAACGGGAGCACGGTAGGCAACTTGGCGGCTGTGTTAACCCTATGCTCGCCTGACGATATCGTTATCGTTCAAAGAAATGTGCATAAGTCGATTCTGCACGGGTTGATGCTTGCCGGCGCCCGCGCGGTTTTTGTACAGCCGCTCTGCGACGAGGCTTCCGAATTGCCGGCAGGCGTTCGGCTGCACGATGTGGAGACGGCTTTGCAGCAGTATCCGGAGGCGACAGGGGTCATTGTGACCAATCCGAATTATTACGGGATGGGGATCGACTTGACGAAGCTTGCGGACTTGGTGCATGCATACGGCAAGCCTCTTGTCGTGGATGAAGCTCACGGTGCGCATTACGGCTTTCATCCGGATCTTCCCCAGTCGGCACTAGCCGGAGGAGCGGATGTAGTGATCCAGTCGACTCATAAAATGCTGACAGCTCTCACGATGGGTGCCATGCTCCATGTTCAAGGCCCGCGGGTCGACCGCGAGCTGCTGAAGCAGCGTCTCGCCATGCTGCAAAGCTCCAGCCCTTCCTATCCCATTATGGCTTCGCTGGATGCGAGCCGGCGTCTGCTTCATACGGAAGGAACAGGTTGGATCAGCCGCAGCCTGCAAGAACTAGAACGGTTGGAGCTGGCGATTCGGCGGTGGCCGTGGTACCGGACTCTCCAAGCATCGCCTTCGGCCGCATACGAATCGAAGGACCCGTTTAAGGTGACTGTATCCGACGTTACCGGGACGCTCGACGGTTTCATGCTCCGCCGGCAGTTGGAGGGCAGGGGGCTGATGTGCGAGATGGCCGACCCCAGGCATGTGCTGCTCGTGTTCAGCCTGTCTGTACAGAAGTCGGAGATCGACGCTCTGTTGGCGGGACTGGAGCAAATCGCTGCCGATTTCGACTTGGCAAATAAGCTGAATAGCAGCAAGGGAGAGCACCTCCCGGCCGACCGTGCGGAGACGTATGAGACAGGGACAGGGGTGTCCGAGCCGGTTCCGTTCCGTATGGCCAAGCCGGGACACTTGAGCGCGGTACCGGTATCCGAGGCGTCGGGATTCGTATCGGGGGAGATGATTATTCCCTACCCGCCGGGGATTCCGATCTTATATCCTGGCGAGCGGATCACGGAACAGAGTGTTCGTGTTTTAACCGAGCTGGCCTACAAAGGCGCGAAATTCCAAGGGGCTGCCGACCCGAAGCTTCGAACGATTCAAATTGTTAACATAAGATAAGGGCAGGAAATGGAAGATGTAATAGCGAATGTATAAGAATGGCGAAAATGCTTACCATGGGAGAACAGATCGTGACTACTACTGGATTTTTCGTAACGGTTGAAGGCGGAGAAGGTGCAGGCAAGACGACGGCGATTCGCTCGATCGAACAAGTATTGATGCAGGCGGGGTATGAAGTCGTCGTTACCCGGGAGCCCGGCGGTATTGCGATTGCGGAGCAAATCCGTGAAGTTATATTGGACAAAAACAACGTCACGATGGATGGAAGAACGGAAGCGCTGCTGTATGCGGCCGCGAGGCGTCAGCACCTGGTAGAGAAAGTAAGGCCGGCTTTGCAGGCCGGGAAGGCGGTGCTGTGCGACCGGTTCATCGATAGCAGTCTTGCGTACCAAGGTTATGCCCGCGGACTCGGTATAGACGAAATATTCGATATCAACCGGTTTGCCATCGATGGAACGATGCCCGACCTTACTTTATTTCTCGACGTATCGCCTGAAGTAGGGTTAGCCCGCATTCATGCCAATCGGGAGCGCGAAGTCAATCGGCTTGATCTGGAAGCTCTTTCGTTTCATGAACGGGTCAGAGCCGGATACCGACAGCTTCTCGAACGGTTCCCGGACCGGATCATCCGCGTCGACGCCGATCAATCGGAGTCGGATGTCGTCCGTGCCTTGTCGGATGTCGTAACGGATCGATTGCGCAGCAGGAACACTACCAAGCAAAATAGTGTATAATAAAGTGATGTGCCCCTTCGAAAGAAGGGCTCATCCTGTCGAATGGTTGGTTGGGTCCGCGGTATGATTTGCCAAACAGGCGCATCCGTACGCCTTGTAAACGTTTTCTGTAAAATGTGGTATAATACGCATACGGACGGTGCCTAACAATCGATCAGAGGAGGGATTGCACATGAAACTGGTAATCGCGGTAGTACAGGATAAAGACAGCAACCGGTTGTCGAATGCACTGGTTAAGGAAGGATTTCGTGCGACGAAGCTGGCCAGTACCGGCGGTTTTCTGAAGGCCGGCAATACGACGTTTATGATCGGGATTGAAGATGAACGAATTCATGAAGTGTTCCATGTTATTAAAGCGAACTGCAAAGTACGCGACCAACTGGTAACGCCGGTGTCGCCTATGGGAGGCACGACGGATTCTTACATCCCGTTCCCGGTCGAAGTGCAAGTTGGCGGAGCAGCCGTGTTCGTTCTTCCTGTAGAACGTTTTGAGCATTTCTAAGTTACTACGTATATAAAGGAAGGAACTAGACGTCGTGAAAATCAATCCCGGCTGGCGCCCGTTCGGGAAACCGATCCAAATGAGCGATGGTCCGGCATCGACCCCGATCGCACCCAAAAATTTCTCCGATATGCTGAATCAGCAAGACGGGAAAGCGGATGCCGAGCAATTGAACCGGATGCTTCAACAAATTCAACTGCAGGGCGAGCGTCTGAGCAAATCGATGACGGTTCGCGAACTGCGTGCCTATAAGCTGCTGGTTAAGCAGTTTCTGGAGAAAACCGTACGCAAAGGGATCGGTATTAAGGATACGACCGGATGGGACCGCCGCGGGCGCGGCAAACGATATAAGCTGCTGGACGAAATCGATCAGCACCTGATCGGGATGGCGGACGAGATGCTCGATACGGAAGAAGGCAAGATCGAGCTTCTGAGCAAAGTCGGAGAAATCCGCGGGATGCTGATCAATCTGTTTTACTAGCTTTCATGGAGAGAGTGATTATGAACTTTCAATCGATACCGGGACAGGAGAGGGCCAAGCGCTTGCTGCAAAACGGCTTGCGTCTGGACAAACTGTCCCATGCTTATATATTCGCCGGACCGCTCGGCAGCGGACGCAAAGAGATGGCGAGAGCGTTCGTGGCCGCATTGTTCTGTACGCGCGGCTCCGACGAAGCTTGCGGCGAATGTCTGGAGTGCCGGAAGCTGGCGCACGGCAACCACCCCGATCTGACTTGGGTGGAGCCTGACGGAGCGAGTATCAAGATCGATCAGATTCGTACGCTTCAGCAGCAGTTCGCTTATCGTTCGTCTTCATCCGGGACTAAGGTTTATGTACTGAACGAAGCCGACAGGATGACGGTTCAGGCGGCGAACAGCCTGCTCAAGTTTCTGGAGGAGCCGCAGACTCCGTCGATCGCGATCCTGATTACCGAGAACGGACAAGCCCTGCTGCCGACCATCCAATCCCGTGCGCAATGGGTTCCGTTCCTGCCGCTGCCACCGGATCAGATGAAGGGTGCGCTCCTGGCCGAAGGGCTTCAGGCCGAGCTTGTGCACCCCGCAGTCCATCTCGCCTCCGGGCTGGAGGCGGCCCGATCGCTTATCCAAATAAATTGGTTTGCAGAAACGAGAAACGTGATGATACAATTGATGAAGGATGTGGCAAGCAAACAGCCGTTTGTCGTATCCGTTCAGCAGAAGGTTATAAAGTCCGAAGTAGCCGATCATTTGGACACCTTGTTCGATATGATTATATTATGGTACAAAGATCTCATTCATGTATCGTTCGGCAGAAAACGAAGCATTGTTTATATAGATCAGGCGGACTGGCTGGCCAAGCAAGCTTTTACCCGGGACGCCGACGGTTGGATCAGTTGCATGGAACGTGCCGTAGAGGCGCGCAAGCGGCTTCGATCCAACGCTAACGCTCAGCTTGTTTTGGAGCAGTTCCTGATCGGAGTGAAATAATGTTTTACTCAGGGGGGGAGCAGGTGTATAGTGTCGTAGGAGTCCGTTTCAAAAAAGCGGGCAAAGTGTATTATTTCGATCCCTCGGATCTTCCTATACAGCAAGACGACGCGGTAATCGTGGAAACGGCGCGCGGAGTCGAATACGGAAAAGTCGTGATCGGCAGACGCACCGTCGGCGAATCGGATGTCGTACTTCCATTGAAGCGCGTCATACGAGTTGCGGACATATCCGATGCCAAACTTGTCGATGAGAACAAAAATGCAGCCAGAAATGCGATGGTTACTTGCCAGGACAAAATTCGGGAGCATCAGCTGAAGATGAAGCTGGTGGACGTGGAATATACGTTTGACCGCAACAAAATTATTTTTTACTTCACAGCCGAAGGCCGGATTGACTTCCGGGAGCTGGTTAAAGACCTGGCCGGCATATTCCGGACACGGATCGAGCTTCGCCAGATCGGAGTTCGCGACGAAGCGAAGATGCTGGGCGGCATCGGCCCATGCGGGCGCATTCTGTGCTGCTCCTCCTTTCTCGGAGATTTCGAGCCGGTTTCGATCAAGATGGCGAAGGATCAAAATTTATCGCTGAATCCGACGAAAATTTCCGGTTTGTGCGGCCGGCTGATGTGCTGCCTGAAGTATGAGCACGACCAGTACGAAAGCGGCAAGCAGGAGATGCCTCGGGTCGGCAGCGTCGTCATCACGTCGATGGGCAACGGAAAAGTGGTTGGCCTGAATGTGGAGAATCGCACGATCAAAGTTCAATTGTTCGATACCGGTAAAGTAGAGTTCATGCCTTGCGACGATGTCGTAGAACAAGATTAGCCGATACATGACACGGCGGGCCAGACCTAATCGGCCCGCTTGAAGTATAGTTGGCACTGGGGTGCGGACGTGGAGAAAAAAGATCTGTTTACGCATATGCAGCAATTGGAAGATCAGGTGGGCGGGATTCATCAATACATCGGAGAATTGAAGCAGGAAATCGTCCAACTGCTGGAAGAGAACAAAAGACTTACGATTGAAAACCAGCAGCTGCGCAAGCTGCTGCGGCGTGACCCGGAGCCGCCCGAGATTGTCCAGGAGCAGGAGCAGACGGATAAAGCGGCCAAAGAAGCTCCAATCGTCGGTGAAGGTTATGATAATTTGGCCCGGCTGTATCAAGAAGGGTTTCATATATGCAATGTGCATTACGGACATTTGAGAACGGAGAAAGATTGCTTGTTCTGCTTGTCGTTTCTAAACAAATAAACCGAGATGGACCGTGGAGTGCAAAAGACGGCGGGAATCAGCTGCCGGATGAGCCGCTCTGCGGTTTTTTCTGGAGAAGGGAGCGTAAGTCATGGACCGACATGTGGACATCAGACCCGGGGAACGTTTGGACGACTTGCTGACACACGATATCCGAATCATTCAAAGCGATGACGTGTTCAGCTTCTCGCTGGATGCGGTTCTGCTGGGCCGGTTTTGCACCGTGCCGCCTCGCGGGCGGGTCGCCGATCTTTGTACAGGTAACGGCGTTATCCCTCTGCTGCTCTCGACGCGAACAAAGGCGGATATAGTGGGTGTGGAAATTCAGGAGAGGTTGGCCGACATGGCCGTCCGCAACATGCGGTTGAACGGCTTGGAGGAACGGATTCGCATCGTGCAGGACGATCTGAAAGCGGTACACTTGTCGCTGGGGTATGGGAAATTCGACATGGTGACGGTGAATCCCCCGTACTTGCCGGTTGCCTCCGGAGATTTAAAGACGAACCCGCATATAGCGGCGGCCCGTCATGAGATCTACTGTACACTGGACGACGTACTGGCCGCATGCAGCCGGCTCGTCCGGACCGGCGGCAAAGTAGCGATGGTGCACCGCCCCTCCCGGCTTGCCGAGATCGTGTGCGGAATGAGACAGCACCGGCTGGAGCCGAAACGGATGCGGCTTGTTCATCCGAGGGAGGGCGAGGAAGCGAATATCGTACTGATCGAAGCGGTTCGCGACGGGAAGCCGGAGCTTCGGGTGCTCCCTCCGCTTATCGTCTACGAGGGGAGCCAGTATTGCCGGGAGCTGCTCGACGTTTATTACGGACGAAGCGACAGGCTCGGAACGGATGAACCGGATCTGGAACGTCAGCAGGTGGAGACGGGTAAAGGTGAGATACCTTTATAAGGAAGCTAGCCAACGTATCGGAGGGATTGATTTTGACTGTGAATAACCGCAATAGGAACAGCGGGGAGGGACATCCCGGGCCGGGGAAGCTGTATCTGGTGGCGACGCCGATCGGCAATCTGGAGGACATGACGTTCCGCGCCATCCGCATCTTGAAAGAGGTGGGCTGCATCGCCGCCGAGGATACCCGGCAAACGCGCAAGCTGCTTACTCACTTTGAGATTCCGACGCGCCTGGTCAGCTATCACGAGCATAACAAGCGGGCAAGCGGACCGGAGCTCGTCCGGATGATGGAAGAGGGGCAATCGATCGCTCTGGTGAGCGATGCCGGAATGCCGGCCATTTCCGACCCGGGTTATGACCTGGTGTGTCTGGCCATAGAGGCCGGTATCGATGTCGTGCCGGTACCTGGTGCGAATGCGGCGCTGTCTGCCTTGATTATATCGGGTCTTCCGACGGAACGGTTTTTGTTTGCGGGTTTTCTCCCCAGGGAGCGCAAGAAGCTGAAGGAAGAGCTGGAGCAGCTTCGTTCCGTGCCCGCCACCCTGATTTTCTATGAATCTCCGCATCGGATAACGAAAACGCTCGAGGTGATGCGCGAAGTATGGGGAGATCACCCGATCGCGGTAGTTCGGGAGCTGACTAAGAGATACGAAGAGGTGATGAGGGGCTCGTTCGGTGAATGCCTGGACATCTTGCAGGAGAGGGAGCCTAAGGGAGAATATTGTCTGGTCGTGGACCGGAACGGGGTGGACCCGGCAAGCGGATCAGGCGAAGCGGGAGATTGGTGGACAGGGTTATCCGTCGCGGAGCATGTAGCGAAGTACGAGAGGGAAACCGGGGATAAGAAAGAAGCGATGAAACGGGCGGCCGCAGACCGAAAAGTAAGCAAGCGGGACATCTACAATGCGCTGCTTGAAAAGTAAAATAAAAAAAGATCCCCATGCGTATGCCATCACAATACGCTTGGGGATGTAGAGGAGATATATAAAGGTTAGAATTAACAATGTTCGTATTCCTATTATAACCTATAATTTCGATTTTGTCTTTTAATTTGTCATAGATTTATAAATTTCTGCGAGTTCGGCCAAACATTCTTTGCTGATCATTTTACCTTTGAAGTAAACCAGGTTGTCAGCGTTCCCTGTAAAGATACAAGCCGGTTCATATTTCTTAAGCATGATCCGTTCGCCATCTACGTAAATCTCAAGCGCATCTTTCTCCCCGATTCCCAAAGTACGGCGAAGCTCTATTGGAATCACGACACGCCCGAGCTCATCAACCTTTCGGACAATACCAGTGGACTTCATCATGTGTATTTCTCCTCCCAAATTAATTCGTCATTATTCGACATTCTTTTCACTATTAATCATACCAACCATTCCCATAACAGTCAACCGAATTTGGGGCTCCTGAACGTGATTTGGCGCGCGCAAATTATTGTTGTTGACATAGAAGGTGCTGATAACACTGGGTATTTTCGCAGTCCTCGTGGAAGTAAATACCTTACATTCCATGTAAAGATAGAGCGGAAGTTGTCAGTTTTTCGCGAGATTTGACTGTCAAAAATTTAATATTATTCGACAATTTTGCGGCATTATGTCGAACTTCGGCGACAATTTCCCTGCGTTTGTCAAGGCGGCTCGAAACCTTTCCGGTAGGTGATTTGCCCGATATTGGTATATACTTGAAGAGAACCAACAACAGCGATTATTTCTGCAAAATTCAAGTACGGGAGGGTTGGGTATGCCCCGCCAATTGCGCGAAGAAAAAGTGTTTAAAGACCCGGTGCACAAATACATCTACGTCCAGGATGAGACGATCTGGAATCTGATCAATACGAAAGAGTTCCAGCGGCTTCGCCGGATTCGCCAGCTGGGAACTTCGTTCATGACGTTTCACGGCGCGGAGCACAGCCGCTTCTCGCACTCTCTTGGCGTCTACGAAGTGGCCCGGCGCATCATCTCCCAATTCGAACGGAACGGATACGCCGATTGGCCGAGCGAGGAGCGGCTGTTGTGCTTGTGCTCCGCGCTTCTTCACGATATCGGGCACGGTCCATTCTCGCATTCGGTCGAAAAAGTGTTCGGCACCCATCATGAAGAGTGGACCTGCAAGCTGGTGCTCGGAGATACCGAGGTAAACCGCGTGCTGTCGGAGGCTGATCCGGAACTTCCGCGCAAAGTGTCTGAAGTCATCTGCAAATCGTACGAGAAAGAAATCGTAGTCAGTCTCATCTCCAGCCAATTGGACGCCGATCGGATGGATTATTTGCTTCGCGATGCTTATTTTACCGGGGTCCACTATGGAACATTCGACATGGAACGCATTCTTCGCGTCATTCGGCCGCACCGGGGCCATATCGTGGTGAAGGAAAGCGGCATGCACGCGATCGAGGATTACCTGATGTCGCGTTACCAGATGTACTGGCAGGTTTACTTTCATCCGGTTACGCGCAGCTCGGAAATTGGGCTCCGTAAAATATTCGAAAGAGCAAAGCGGCTTTATGGGGACAGCTACCCGTTTCGATTTTTGATGGGGCCGCTTGTAGGACTGCTGGAGAACAACTTGTCGATCGGCGAATATTTGGAGCTCGACGAGTCTTATATCCAAATGACCATTATGCAATGGAGCAAGGAACAGGACCCGATCCTGTCGGATTTGTGCGAACGGTTCCTGCACAGACGGCTGTTTAAATATACCGCAACCGACGCCTGGGACGAGCCCCTCGAGCGGGAACTGCGGTCCCGGCTTGCTGCGGCCGGCATCGATCCGGACTTTTATCTGGAGATTGACTCCATCACCGACATGCCCTACGACGTATACCGGCCCGGAGACGAAGAAGAAAGCTTGCCGATCCTGTTGTTAAGCGATCAGGAAGGGCTTACGGAAATATTGCGAAAGTCGGATATCATCCGCTCGATCAGCGGAATTCATAGAGGGAAGCAGCATATTTATTACCCCGAGGAGCTTGTCCGGGACAGAGCGTCGGCGCTCCCTAGCAGCATCCGGAAAATGCTCGGCTTGGACGGGGTATAATAGTAGAAAAGGTCTCGAATATCATTGTTTTTGGAAGGATGGATATATGCTTACCGATACGCACACGCATATGAATGCAAGCCAGTTTGACGAGGACCGGGATCAAGTCATCGAGCGCGCCCGCGAGCAGGGGGTCAGCCGGATGATCAACATCGGCTTTAACCGGGAGACGATACCGACCTCGCTAGAATTGACCGAGCGGTACGACTTTATATATACGGCGGTGGGGTGGCATCCGACAGATGCGCTCGATATGAAGCCGGAAGATCTGGATTGGATTGAGCAGTTATGTTCCCGGGACAAAGTGGTGGCGATCGGTGAGATCGGGCTGGACTATTACTGGGACACGTCTCCCAAAGAGGTGCAGCACCGCGTATTCCGGGAACAGATCCGGCTCGCCAGAAAGCTTGGCATGCCGATCGTCATCCATAACCGGGACGCTCATCACGACGTCGTTCAATTGCTCCGGGAAGAAAAAGCGGAGGATGTCGGAGGCGTCATGCACTGCTTTTCCGGCAGTTGGGAGACGGCCAAGCTGTGCCTCGATATGAACTTTTATATTTCGTTCGGGGGGCCGATTACGTACAAAAACGCGAAACAGCCGAAGGAAGTGCTTGCTCAGGTGCCGCTTGACCGGCTGCTTGTCGAAACCGATGCGCCGTATTTGACCCCGCACCCTTTCCGGGGAAAACGGAATGAGACCGGATATGTGAAACTGGTTGCGGAAGCGGCGGCGGATATACTAGGCATTTCGTTCGAGGAGCTTGCCAGGATCACGTCAGAAAATGCGACACGGCTGTTCCGTCTCCCCTGATCCGATTTTTTACGAAAAAATATAAATCCCCGTCGCTGCAACCGGAGAACGCTCGAAAAGCGTGCCGGTTGCAGCGGCGGGGATTTTTAATGTTAACTTGCGCTTGCTGGATTTATTCGGAATGACCGGAGGCCGCCCGGGTGCCTCGCATCCGGAATATCCAGGCAAGCGAAACGCCGAGGAGCGGGAGAGCCAGCAGCCATATTGTGAATACAGCTGGCCGGAACAAGGGCAGCGTCATGATCGCGATCTGGACGAGCTGGGCTGTGAACGCGATCCGGGCGGCCGAAGGACGGCGCAACGTGCCGGGAATCGGATATAGCGCGGTCCAGACGGAATGCCGGTGGTATCGTCCCAGTGTCGACAGCTGTACGTTCGTCATCACTTGGAACAGCACGTATACAACGGCGAACGTAAACGGACTTTCCGCGAACAGCAGGATGATGACCGCGAGCAGCGTGATTCTCATCGTGATGCCGAACAGTTCGGAGCGCAGCAGCGTAAGCGAGTACAAGTACCGGAAGGCGTTAGACGCGCGGAACGGTACGAGCCCGGCTAATCCGGACAGAAACCGGCGGGGCTTCACCCGGCTCGGCAGTTCTTCCACATCGATGAACCCGTTGAAAAATAACAGCATCGTCAGCCGGTGACCGGCTTCTTTTCTCCTTAAATACGGCCAATTGACGGGAATCCGGCGGGACAGACGAGCCCAGAGCGCGGCAGCGCCGATGGCCGCCAGGAGGACGATGGAAGCGGCTAAGATTTCGTACCGGTACAAGGTGTACAAGATGACCGCATCGGCTGCAAATCTGCAGATCCGGAAGCAGGCTCTGTGGCCGGTCCGTACGAAGGTGCTTTCCATCCAAGCTCCGAGCATGTTGGCGAATTTCAGCGCCAGCACGAACAACAGCAGAGCGAGGAACGGCTGGGCGTTCTCCCCGTATCCGTGCCGGTACAGCGGCATGCTCGCTGAAAAAGCGACGATCAAAAGGAACGATTGAGACAAGTAGCTGTACAGCATCGCGCCCCGGAAGTACGGTCCCATCCGGGCTTCCATCGGCAGGAGAAAGATCAGATCCGCTTCCCGCAACAGCGTCCGGATCGGGCTAACTGCGATAAAAGGCGTCAGCCATAAAGCGATGACGATTGCATACGGGAACGTTTCCGGTATGCGTCCAAGAGCTTTGCCGTAAAAATAGGAGGAGGCGATGAACGCGATCAGGAGAAACAGGAAAAATCCACTTTGCCCGGCATATGCCGTATACCGCGACACGATCTTCAGATGGGCCGACAACCGGTTTTTCCATAAAGCGGCTGCGGGGTTCATGTCGGTCCCCCTTTTACTAGCGTATAAAATACGTCGTCGAGCGTTGTATCGGGGACAGCCCCGGCGCTCCGGCGCAGCTCGTCGAGCGTCCCTTTCGACGCGATTCTCCCTCTGTTAAGGACGACATACCGGTCGCAATACGTTTCAAGCGTCGACAAAATATGAGAGCTGATCAAGAAGGCGGCGCCGTTCCGTTTGCGCTCCACCATCAGATCGAGCAGCGACCGGATGCCGAGCGGATCGAGTCCGAGGAACGGTTCGTCGATGACATACAGCGGAGGTTCGACAAGAAATGCGTTCATGATCATTACTTTTTGACGCATGCCCTTCGACAAGGTCTGAGGGAAGGAGTCCAGCTTCTCGGTCATGTCGAACTGGCCGGCGAGCGTTTTCGAGCGGCGTTTGAACTGCGTCTCATCGAGTCCGTAAGCCATAGCCGTCATTCGTAAATGTTCGCGGATCGTCAGTTCCTCGTACAGTTCGGGGGCTTCGGGCACATAGGCAAAGGAGGCGCGGTACTTCTCGGCGTTGTCCGACACGCGGAGCCCGTTCACCCGAACTTCTCCTTGCTGAGGGACGAGCAGCCCGAGGATATGTTTGATCGTCGTGCTTTTGCCTGCGCCGTTTAATCCGATCAGCCCGACCATCTCTCCGGAATCGATCGAAAACGAGAGTTCGTGGACGACCGGCCGGTTCCAGATGTAGCCGCCGGACATCCCCTGAATATGCAAAAACGGTTTCATAATGTTCCTCCACATGTAAGCTTTTACCTGTGGACATCATAACATTTTTGTTCGAGCAAATCACGTTAAAGCGCTTTCTTTTCGCGTTTGGCACACGAAGAAAGCGGCATAAAAGAATTAGACGAAGAAAAACAACGATTTGTTGCATAAAAAAAGTGAATTCTCGGTGATTTTTCCCCTTTTCGCATGAAAATCGGATTTATTTCCTCTTTACAGGTTTTTCATAAGGCTTTAATATAACGATCATAATGATTCTAACCGCATACCGCCATCGACTTACCCATCGCTGAGTTTCCGACAGGGAAACGGGGGAACCAAGTTATCTATGGGGTGAATACTGCACGAAGCCGTTCGCGGCGCTGTGCAATTAGGGCGACTCTCGCGTCCGAACCCGGCAGCTAACCTCGTAAGCGTGAAGAGAGAGGCACGATTGTCGGGCATTGATGCGCTCCCAAGTATGGGATGAGCATTCGATTCAACGCCGCGAGAAGAGTACCTCTTCGCCGCGGCTTTTATTTTCGCACAATTCGAAAATATTCCTGCATGGACAGAACATACCGGATCTGTCAACGATTGTAGCCCGAAGCCTTACAACACGATGGCAATAGCGTGAATCATCCAAATTTAACCAGGTCACGTCAATTCTAGTCATGCGTAACACTCGACGGCGAGGCTGATGAAGGAGGACCGAAGAAGTGGGCGTTATTCAAAACGGAGAAACCCATGTAAAGCGATCATCCAGCATGTCTTTCGCAATGCGATGGAAGCATGGAAACTTGCGTTTGATCTTAGTAGGCGCTTTGTTTTCAATCGTGATGACAATGATGTTCGTGCTGCTCATGCAAGGCACGTCTATCAAAAAAGTGGGGTTAGTGGTAAACGGGGAAGAGAAACACATAAAAACGAGACAAACTACATTGTCCGCTCTTCTGGAGGAACAGCAAATTCCGGTAAGCGAGCACGACCGGGTTTCGGCGGTGCTTGGTACCGAGTTGAAGCATAACGATAAGTTTCATATCCAGCATACAATCCCGGTGCAGCTCACGGCTGACGGCAGAACCGAAACGTTATACACGGTCGGCAAAACCGTAGAGCAGACGCTGCAAGATCTCGGCATGGAGATCGGGGAACTCGACAAGCTGACGCCACCCGCGGAAGAAGCCGTAACGGAAGGTTCTCAAATTCAGATTGTCCGCGTGCACAAAGTTGTGGAAGACCAGACCGAAACGATTCCGTTCGAGACGGTCAAGCAAGACGATCCCAATCTGCTCAAGGGTAAGGAGCAGGTTGTATCGGAAGGCGTAGAAGGCGTACTTGCGAAGAAGATCGAGAAGGTATACGAAGACGGCGAGCTCGTAGCTGAGAATGTCGTCGATACGAAAGTTGCACAGGAAAGCGTTACTAAAGTGGTTGCGCTTGGAACCAAAAATCCGGTAGTCGTCTTGTCCGCCTCTTCGCCGAATATCGATGAGGTAGCGAAAGGCGACGTCAAATTCGGCTACAAGCAAATTTTGAATAATGTTACGCTAACCGCTTATTCCGTGGATGTTGCTTCAACAGGCAAGACCAGCGATCACCCCCAATACGGCATTACGTCTTCCGGCGCCAAGGTAAGTGAAGGACGTACAATTGCGGTCGATCCGAAAGTCATCCCGATTGGCTGGTGGGTGTACATCGAAGGGATCGGTCTGCGCCGCGCCGAAGATACGGGCAGCGCTATCAAAGGCAACAAAATCGACGTTTACTTCGATAATCCCGACTATGCCAAGCGTTTCGGCCTGAAGCGTGGATACAAAGTCTATATTATCGGCAAAGAAAAGCCGGTAGATAATTAATGCTCCGCTGCAGTTTCGGGGCCTTCCGGCCCTATATATATTATTCAATTACCCGCAATACCGTTGATCGAAACGGGATCATTGGGTATATTGATATATAACAACAATGTGAAAGAAGAGGCGAGCCCTCTTCTTTTTGTTCGTACAAGGAAAGGAATCACAGAACATGATTCAAGAAATTATCGTGGTCGAAGGACGGGACGATACAGTCGCCATCAAGAGGGCGGTGGATGCGGAGACGATCGAGACTGGCGGCTCGGCGATCGGCGACGAAGTGCTGAGACGAATTGCGCTCGCCAAGGAGCGCCGCGGCGTTATTATATTCACAGATCCGGATCATGCAGGCGAACGCATCCGCAAAATCGTCTCGGCTAAAGTCCCGGGCTGCAAGCACGCCTTCCTCACCCAGGAGGAAGCGACCCGCAAATCGGACATCGGGGTGGAGAACGCCTCCAGGGAAGCGATTATCCGGGCGCTTGAAAATGTCCGCACCGAAGCGGCAATCGGCCAGAACGAGGAATCGGATATTACGATGGACGATCTGATGGCCGCCGGCCTTCTCGTGCATCCGCAGGCGGCGGCCCGGAGGCTGGAGATGGGCAAGCTGCTCGGAATCGGTTATTGCAACGGCAAACAGTTCTATAAGCGCTGCCGGATGTTTCGGATCGGGCGTGAAGAATTCGCTCTGGCTTACGAGCGGATGAGCGTTTCGGAAAAAGGGGATGACAACGGATGAACAACCATCGCGCCGCAGATGTATCGAGTCCGAACCGGACAAAGGAAATCATCCGCAAGCACGGTTTAACTTTGAAGAAAAGCCTCGGTCAAAACTTCTTGACGGATGCCAACATTCTGCGCAACATCGCGGGGGCCGCCGAGCTGGACGCCTCCAAGGGGGCGCTGGAGATCGGACCGGGAATAGGAGCGCTGACGCAGCAGTTGGCCAAGGAAGCGGGCGTAGTGGTGGCGATCGAGATCGACCAGCGGCTGCTGCCGATTCTGGAAGAGACGTTGGAGACTTATCCGCATGCCTCCGTCGTGCACGGCGACGTGCTCAAGCTGGATCTGCACGCGTTGTGGCAGGAACGCTTCTCCGGCTGCTCGAAGGTCAGTGTGGTGGCTAACCTGCCGTATTACGTGACGACGCCGATTATCATGAAGCTGCTCGAAGAGAAGCTGCCGCTTGAGTATATCGTCGTCATGATTCAGCGGGAAGTAGCCGAACGGATGGCCGCGAAGCCGGGGGGCAAAGAGTACGGCAGCCTCAGCATCGCCGTGCAGTATTACTGCGAGCCTGAGATGGTGGCGATCGTCCCGCCGACCGTATTCATCCCGCAGCCCAACGTGGACTCCGCCGTCATCCGCTTGAAGCGCAGGGAAGAGCCTCCGGCGCACGTCGAGGATGAAACGTTATTTTTCGAGATCGTGCACGCCTGCTTTGCACAGCGTCGCAAGACGTTATCCAACAATCTGCTCGCCGGCATATTCGCCAAAGCCGAGAAGCCGGCGATGGAGATGATACTCGCGGAATGCGGGATCGATCCGACGCGGCGCGGCGAGACACTCAGCATAGCGGAATATGCGCGGCTGGCGAACGCGGTGCTGTCGTACCGTAGGCAGCTCGAACAGCAGTCCGGCGATTGAAAGATTATCCCAGGCACCAAACGCCCATATCGCCCATAGGATAGACGAGGAGGCGATTGTGGTATGAAGCAAGGAGAACTGGTTGTCCGGAAATCCTATGGCGGCGACGTCATTTTCAAGATCGACGCGATCGAAACGAAGCGCGCGGTGTTGAAAGGCGTCGACTTCCGGCTGCTGGCCGATTCGCCAGTAACGGATTTGTTGCCGGTTCGGGACGCGCGGCCGCTGCAGCAGCAGTACTCGCAGATGAAAGTGAGTGAATCGCTTCGCGAGCTGGCCCGTTACCGGATCTGGCAGCGCGAGAAACAGCAAAACGAGCTTGGCGGCGCCAAACAGAACGCTGCGCAAGCTTCTTATTTCGAAATGCCCGGCAAAGTGCTCCATTTGGACGGGGACCCTACTTATTTGCGCAAAAGCATGGCTCTATACGGCGAATTCCGTGTGCCGGCGGAAGGATTCTACGTCACCGAGCCGAATATGTCGCAGGCGCTGTACCGTCTGCTTCCTCAGACGAAGCCGGATATTGTCGTGATCACCGGTCATGACGGTATTCTGAAAAACGTGAAGGAACGCGATACGGCGAGCCTAAACGGCTACAAAAATTCGCACAACTTCGTGATCGGCATCCGGACGGCGCGGGAATATGAGCGCAATCTAGACGGTCTCACCGTGATCGCGGGGGCCTGCCAGTCGCATTTTGAGGCACTGCTGCAAGCGGGAGCGAACTTCGCCAGCTCTCCGGCCCGCGTGCTGATTCATGCGTTGGACCCGGCCTGCATCGCCGTGAAGTCGGCATACACATCGGTTCGGGAGACGATCAACGTTGCAGATGTGATCCAAAGCACGATCAGCGGCTTTGACGGTCTTGGCGGAGTGGAGACGCGGGGCAGCTACCGGCTCGGCTTACCGAAGCTGAAAGCTCAGCCAGCCCCCTGAACACGTCCTGATTATGCAAATCATTCCTGAAAAAGCACCTTTTGCTGGTGCTTTTTTCTTTTTGCGGCCGAAAAGGAGTAAAATATGAACATTTTGTGAATATTAATATTGATTTTGGGCGAAAAATCGTAAAAAACCTGTTAGAAAAGGCGTTGACAACAACTTTGTTTGACTGCTATAATATTTAGATTAATTTGACATACTACCTCTGGATGAGTTATAATAGCTAAGGAAAGAGGTGGTAGTTGACAATGGCAAAAAATGCGCTATTGGAAATCAAACGCAGTTTGGAAGCCCATGTCGGGCAGAAGATCATGTTGCGGGCAAACGGAGGCCGTCGGAAGACGATTGAGCGCTCCGGAGTGTTGGAAGAAACCTACCCTTCTGTCTTTATCGTCAAGCTGGACCAAGACCAGCACGCGTTTAAGCGGGTGTCTTACAGCTATGCGGACATTTTGACCGAATCCGTTGAAGTGACCGTATGCCAGGACGAAGGACAAGTCCGGATCACCTATATCCATAATTGAAAGACGTAACCCGGCGGCGAAACGAATCGTTTCGCCGCTTTTTTCACATAATAGGCCTATCCGCAGTTAGAAGGAGGCCGATAAGAATGAGTCGACGCAGACGCGGTATCATGTCCGAGCAGTTCAAGGACGAGCTCGCCAAAGATTTGGGGTTTTATAACACGGTTCAACAGGAAGGGTGGGGCGGCATCCGCGCCAAAGATGCCGGCAACATGGTGAAGCGCGCGATCCAGCTCGCCGAACAGCAGCTTGCGAATCAGGCTCCCAAACGCTGACTTCCGGCGTGAAGCGGACATATGGATCTGGATGAGGGCTAAAGCAGCGGAACTGCTTTAGCTTTTCTTTTTTGGGTCTGATATAATATGGAAAGTTATCGCTTCGGTAAAGAAGGTGGGTTATGAAAGTTTACGAAAAGGCGCCGGCGAAAATTAATTTGCTGCTGGATGTGCTCCATAAGCGCAGCGACGGCTACCATGAAGTTGAAATGGTCATGACCATGGTTGACCTGGCCGACCGTCTGGAGATGCAGGAGCTTCCTCGGGATACGATCATCATCTCTAGCCAGGCGGGATATATACCGCTGGACGAGAAAAACTTGGCCTTTCAGGCCGCGAAGCTGATTAAGGAACGGTATGACGTCCGGAGCGGCGTCTATATTCATTTGGACAAGCGCATCCCGGTAGCGGCAGGGCTTGCTGGAGGCAGCAGCGACGCTGCGGCAGCGCTGCGCGGTCTGAACCGGCTATGGAAGCTGAACATTCCGGCCGAGGAGCTGCAGGAGCTTGGGGCGGAGCTGGGCTCCGACGTGCCGTTCTGCGTCACGGGCGGGACGGCTGTCGCGAGAGGGCGCGGCGAGAAGCTGGAGCCGATCGACGGTCCGCCGCAATGCTGGGTGATTTTGGCCAAGCCGCCGATTCACGTCTCCACGCAAGAAATATATGGACGGTTGAACGCCTCCGCGATCCAGCGCCATCCGTCCACCGCCGATATGCTGCGGGCGATCCGGGAGAAGCGCTTTGCGGAGATGTGCGCCTCGATGGGCAATGTGCTCGAGGATATTACGATCCGTCATTATCCCGAGGTCAGGCAGATCAAGGAATGTATGCTGCGGCTTGGAGCCGACGGGGCGATGATGTCGGGAAGCGGGCCTACCGTATTCGGACTTGTGCAGAAGGAGTCGAAGGTGGCGCGTATCTACAACGGTCTGCGGGGATTTTGCAAAGACGTGTACGCCGTCAGGCTGCTTCCGTAATCAGTTGCGAAATCACGTATGAAAATGATATATTCTGTGTATAATATTCGGAATTTTGCGGATGTGGGGGGAGAGGCGCGTGAAGAAATTAAAACGAAGTGCCAGGCTGGTGGAAATGACGCAGTATTTGTTGTTTCGCCCCCACTCGCTCATACCGCTGACTGTATTTGCGGAAAGATATGCATCGGCCAAGTCGTCGATTAGTGAAGATTTGGCTATTATCAAAGAAGTATTCGAGGACGAGGGACTTGGGGAGCTGCATACGCTTGCGGGTGCGGCGGGAGGCGTCAAGTTTACGCCGAGAATATCCAAGGCGGCGTCGCTCGATATATTGAGCGACATACGCCGGCAGTTGGAACAACCCGACCGGGTACTGCCCGGCGGTTATTTGTATATGAGCGATATGCTGGGCCAGCCGGGTCTCGTTAACGATATCGGCAAAATGTTCGCGTCCGCCTTTGCAGACAAGCAGCTTGACGTCGTTATGACCGTAGAGACAAAAGGGATTCCGCTAGCTTACGCTACGGCGTCCTTTCTGAATCTGCCCGTCGTCATCGTACGGCGCGACAATCGCGTTACCGAAGGTTCGGCGGTCAGCATTAACTACGTATCGGGGTCAACCAAGCGCATCCAGACGATGTCGCTCGGCCGGAGGTCGCTTAAGGAGCAGTCGAACGTACTTATTATCGACGACTTCATGCGCGCCGGGGGGACGATTCAAGGGATGGTCGACCTGCTTAAAGAATTCCATGCCACCGTGCAGGGAGTGGGCGTGTTCGTAGAGTCCACCGAAGTGGACGAGCATCTGATCGAGGACTATATCTCGATTGCGAAGCTGACCGGAGTCGATCCGAAAACAAAGCAAATATCGGTCGTACCGGGCAACTACTTCGCATAAATTCGTGCGGGGCCCGGCTGCGCCGGAAGAAGAAATTGCCTTGGATCATCGAGGTGATTTTTTTCGGTTATACAGGGGAACAGCTAGTCCAACAACCAAACTTAAAGAAGATAGGGGATAACCGAATATGAACTTGAACATTGTATCCACAACGAAAGCTCCCGCTGCCATTGGCCCTTACTCGCAAGCCGTAACGTTCGGCGATCTGATCTTCACTTCCGGACAAATTCCGCTCGATAGCGAAGGAAAACTGGTGGAAGGCGGAATCGAGGAGCAGACGCATCAAGTATTCCGCAACCTGACCGCCGTATTGGAAGCGGCCGGCGCTGCATTATCCCATACGATCAAAGCTACGGTGTTTATAAAAGATATGAATCAGTTCGCAACCGTTAATGAAATCTATGCTTCTTATTTCGGTGAGCATAAGCCGGCACGCTCCACTGTCGAAGTGGCAAGGCTACCAAAGGATGTTCTTGTCGAAATTGAACTGATTGCCGCGAAAGTTGTCGAAAAAGTTTAAATAGCAAATAAATTTAAAAAAAATAACAAAAAATCGGCAAAATCTAGGAGGATTTAGATTATAAATGTGGAAGTATAAACCAAGTCTCCCTAAGTAAAAAGGTGGTGAACACAAGTGCAGATTACTGATGTGCGTCTTCGCCGGGTAAACTCCGAGGGACGAATGAAAGCGATTGCTTCCATTACGATTGACAACGAATTTGTCGTTCACGACATTCGCGTTATCGACGGAAACAATGGCATGTTCGTGGCGATGCCGAGCAAGCGGACTCCCGATGGAGAGTTCCGCGACATTGCCCATCCGATCTCTTCGACTACTCGCGAGAAAATCCAGGCCGCCGTATTGGCCGAGTACGACCGGGTCTCGAGCGAGGAGGAAGTAATCGAAGAAGGAGCATGAGTGAAATAATGACGTGGAGGAGAGCCATACTTAAGCGGCTCTCTTTTCTTTTTGAGCAAATTGCGATATATTCGATTAGGGCATCGGGCCCTGCAGCCCTTGTCCTGATGACGTTTATAACTTCATGAGACGAACTTGCCGAGAAAACTTCCGGTCGCGGCGGTCGCTTCTTCCGGAAGGATGACGAATATATATAGGGTTGTTGTTTACTATCAATCTGACAAGCTAACTTACTAGTTTTCTGGAGGGAGAAACGAACATGCGGATACTGGGGATCGTACTGGCAGCGGGTCAAGGCAAACGAATGAAATCAAAGCTGTACAAGGTGCTTCATCCGGTATGCGGCAAGCCGATGGTCGGGCATGTGCTGGATGTGCTGGAGTCGGTACAGGCCGACCGGAAAGTCGTAGTCGTCGGTCACGGAGCGGAAGCGGTCAAAGCGTACGTGGGGAACCGTGCGGAATTTGCCCTGCAGGCGGAGCAGCTCGGAACGGGGCATGCCGTCATGATGGCAAGTCCGATGCTGAAGGACGAGGAAGGCACAGCCGTTATTTTGTACGGGGATACCCCGCTGATTCAAGCGGCAACCTTGCAGGCGATGATTCGCCTTCATCAGGAGCAGGGGGCGTCGGCCACACTGCTGAGCGCAGTTATGGAGAAGCCGCAAGGATACGGGCGCATCATCCGCGACGAGCAAGGACACGTAGCTGCCATCGTAGAACAAAAAGACTGTACGCCCGAGCAGGATGCCGTAAAGGAAATCAATGCGGGTATGTACATTTTCGATAATCGTAAATTGTTCGAGGCTTTGGCGGATGTGAAAAACGACAATGCCCAGAAGGAATATTATTTTACCGACGTCATCGATATATTACGCGCCAAAGGCGAGAAGATTCTCGGTTATTGCACGGAGGACGTTGCGGAAAGTATGGGCGTGAACGATAAAGTAGCTCTGTCCGAAGCCGAGTCCTGCATGCGCGACCGAATCAATCGCAGCCATATGGCCGGCGGCGTAACCTTGATTAATCCGTCGCATACGTACATCGAGAAAGACGTCGTCATCGGGGCGGATACGGTCATCTATCCCGGCACTTCGCTGAAGGGCAAAACCGTCATCGGCACCGAATGCGAGATTGGCCCGAACTGCGAGTTGACCGATTCGATAGTGGGCGACGGGGTTCATATCAAGCAGTCCGTGCTGCTGGAGGCGTCCGTGGGCGACGGGTCTACCGTGGGGCCGTTCGCTTACTTGCGTCCGGGAGCCAAGCTGTCCAGCCATGTGAAAATCGGCGATTTCGTGGAAATTAAAAATGCCGTTCTCGAAGAGGGCGTTAAAGTGTCGCATTTGAGTTACATTGGCGACGCCGAGGTAGGCAAAAACGTGAATTTCGGCTGTGGTTCGATTACCGTCAACTACGACGGGTTCAACAAGCATAAGACGATTATTGGGGACGACGCCTTTATCGGGAGCAACGTGAACCTGATCGCGCCGGTTACGATCGGCAAAGGAGCATTCCTCGTCGCCGGCTCGACGATTACGAAAAACGTAGCCGATAACGAGATGGCCATTGCGCGGGAGCATCAGACGAACAAGCCGGAATACGCGGAGAAACTTCGCAGCCGGTTCAAAGCGGCCAAAGAAAACAAGTCGTCCAAGTGACGTTTCGAACCTCCGCAAGATGGGTAAATTAAGTAGGACCAGCCATCAACAGGAGGGATTTCGAAATGGAAGCGACGCTAAGAGCGGAAACGCGCAACGATAATGCAACAAAATCCGAATTAAAGCAGATGAGAGAGCGGGGGAAAGTACCTGCCGTCGTATACGGCAAAAAAGTGCCGAGCACGCCGATTACGGTCGACGAGAAAGAACTGGGCGCTTTGCTGAGGAGCAACCCCCACTCGATCATTGAACTCGATATTCCCGGTCAAGGCAAACATCCGGTTATGATTAACGGCATGCACCGGGACAGCCTGCAGCGTACGCTGCTGCACATCGATTTTCACCAAATCAATATGAACGAGCCGGTCCGTGCTACGGTCGGTCTGGAGTTTGTCGGGGAGTCGCCCGCCCAGCGTGAAGGAGGCGTGCTGACAGCCGTGCTCCATGAGGTCGAGGTTCGCTGCCTGCCTAACGAGCTGCCGGGTTCTATCGAAGTCGACGTCAGCGGTCTGCAGCTCGGCGACAGCTTCCTGGCGAAAGATTTGAAGCTTCCGCAGTCGGTTGAGCTGAAGACGGACGATAACGCGGTGCTCTGTACGATTCTTGTGCCGCAAAAAGCGACCGAGGATACCACGGATGCAGCGGATGCAGCCGCTGAGGCGGAGCCGTCGGAGGAAACAGTTTAGCCGCATCAGCTAACAGGACATATCCTGCCGGCACACATAAATAAGGGTTACGCTCCGATTGGACCGTAACCCTTATTTAGTTGTCCGGGACAACATCAGTCGTAAAACCCGGACGGGCCCCCAGAAGTAATCGGCATGGGGCAGAAGAAGAACGCAGCCGTATGGGGGGCATTCCGGCTGCGGCTTCTCCGCTTCCTAAGCGTGCGGGCTCCAATCGCTGCCGGCGAAAGGTACCGCTCGAATTCACTTCTGGGGGAACATTTTCCGAAATCCGATTAATAGCCGGGTCTGGATACGAACGTATACAAACTTCTGTTATAATAAGTGCTGTTAACCTTGATGAACGATGGTGTGAAGCGTTCGACATATCCGATGTCCCGGTGGTTGCGTTCCAAGTAGATTTGTACAGGAACTTCGTGTTCCATGTGATCCTGGAACTGTCCGTCTTCCGAAATATGATCGCCGTTCGAATACATACTCTCACCCTCGCTTATTATTTTGGAATTTAGTAGCATAGACAATCGACTCATGCATTTCGTTGCATGGGCGGAAAATTTTTTTTAAAAAGGATTAAGGTGATCGAAAATGAAATGGATTGTGGGCCTCGGCAATCCGGGCCAGGCATACCGAAACAACCGTCACAACGTCGGATTCATGACGGTCGACCGGGCGGCGGAACAATGGGGAATGCCGGTTTTCCAAAACAAATTTAAAGCGCTGGTCAGCGAAGGTCGCGTAAAAGGAGAAAAGGTATACCTGCTGAAGCCGATGACCTATATGAATTTGTCGGGAGAATCGATGCGGGCTTTTATGGATTTCTATAAAGCTTCGCTGGAGGACTGCATAGTCGTTTACGACGACCTGGATACTCCGTTCGGCCAAATCCGGCTTCGCTATCAGGGCAGCTCCGGCGGTCACAACGGAATCAAATCGATTATTCAGCATACCGGTACCCAGACTTTCAACCGGGTCCGGATCGGCGTATCGCGTCCTGCTCCGGGATATAACATCGCCGATTACGTGCTTGCCGATTTCACGAAGGAAGAAGCGAAGACGCTTCCGGACGTCGTTCAGACGTCGGTGGACGCGCTCGAATTTTCTTTGGAAAACGAGTTCGACCGGACGATGGCCAAATTTAATAAGTAGAGCATATCTCAAACAGCCAGTTCTGCGTTCTTTCCTCTCTTTCCCGTTGCCGACGCTTAAGATTGGGTCATTTGGTTCATACTAGTACAACAAAGGGCCAAGAGCCGAAGCCCATACGCGGCACCATGTCCAAATCGTCAGACGGCGCACAGGAACGGTTCGCTGGTCAGGGCGGGCCCCGCTTTCCAGACAAGGCGGGCGGCTCTGAACGCGTGCCAGCCGCGGATGAATGGCATACGGCCGGCAGGGGAGGCATACGATGACTGTAAAATATGTTTGTAGACATTGCTCGGCGCCGCTGGGTGAAATCGATAATCCGATGGTGAGCGAATACCAGCTCGGGTTCCATTTCTTGACCCCTGAAGAACGCAGAGATATAATTACGTATAGCCAGAGTGGCGACATTCTCGTAAGGCTGACGTGCGATTATTGCCGGAAAGCGCTTGACGAGCATCCGGAGCTGAATCTGATTACCAGCCCGCTTCAATAAACCGGCCAATCAGCCGGATATGCGAATACCAATCCAGCTCGAGCGGATGCGAAACAAGGCCTCGGCACCTTCGCCAAGGCTTTCTTTTTGGTTTGTACGTAAAAAGGAGTGTTTACCCTTGCAATCATTGATCCGTGCATTTTCCGAGGATCGCGATTTCCAGACGATCGTCACGGGGATCGAAACCGGCATGAGGGAGCAGCTCGTATCCGGCCTGGCCGGATCGTCGCGGCAGGTGTTTATGGCTGCGCTGCTGGAGAAGCTGGATCGACCCGTCTTTCTTGTGACACATAACATGTTTTCGGCGCAAAAAATAACGGAAGATCTGTTGGAATGTTTGCCGGAAGATCGAGTCATGTTGTATCCGGCCAACGAGCTTATGGTGACGGAGGCGGCAGTCGCCAGCCCCGAGACGCTCGCTCAGCGGATCGATGCGCTGACCCGGCTCGCCGGCGGATTCCGCGGGATCGTCGTGGTGCCGTTTGCCGGCGTACGCAAGCTGCTGCCGCCGAGCGTTATATTCCGCGAAGCGCAGTTTACGATCCGGGTAGGCGATACGCTCGAACTGGAATCGCTGCTGCAGCGGATGGTGGAGCTTGGCTACGAGCGGGTGGAGCGCGTAGAATCCAAAGGCGAGATGAGCGTTCGCGGAGGCATCCTGGACTTTTATCCGCTAACGTCGGCGACTCCGTACCGGGTCGAGCTGTTCGACGTCGAAGTCGATTCGATTCGCAGCTTCGATGCGGCCGACCAGCGTTCGATCGAGCAGATGTCCTCCATACTCGTAACGCCTTGCAAAGAACTCATCGCAGATAGAAAACGCTTTCAAAATGCTGCCCAGCATGCGTACGACTTGCTGCAGGAGCAGCTGGCCAAGATGACCGACCGGCAGGTGAAGGAACGGCTGAAGGAAGAGATCGGCCACGATATCGAACAGATGCGCGAACATCAGTTTTTCGCGGGTCTCTATAAGTATGCCGGCTTGTTGTATCCGGAGCGTCATACGCTTATGGATTATATTCCGAAAGATACGATTCTCGTCATCGACGAACCGGGCCGTCTCATCGAGACGTCCAGGCAACTGGAGCGGGACGAAGGCGAATGGATGACCAGCCTGCTAGCGGAAGGTAAATCGCTTCCGGGCTTCGTATTATCCAAGCCATACGAGACGATCTTACAACGGACTGCGTTTCCGACGCTGTACGTCTCTTTGTTTTTGCGTCAAGTGCCGCAAACGCAGCCGCAAAATATCGTCAACTTTATGTGCCGGGCGATGCAAAATTTCCACGGGCAGATGAACGTGCTCAAGTCGGAGATGGAGCGCTGGAAAAAGACGGGCGCACGCGTAATGGTGCTGGCCAACGGCGAGGAGCGGGTAGAGCGGGTCCGCCGCGTGCTTGGCGATTATGAGATCGAGGAGCCGGCGATCCTGAACGGCAATCTTCAGGCCGGCTTCGAGCTGCCGTCGATTCATCTGGTCGTTATTACCGAAGGCGAGATGTTTACGCAGAAAAACCGCAAAGTACGCAAAATCGATAAAAAGATGGACAACGCGGAGCGGATTAAGAGCTACACCGAGCTGAAGGTGGGCGACTATGTCGTTCACGTCAATCACGGGATCGGCAAATATGTCGGAATCGGGACGCTCGAGGTAGGCGGCATTCATAAAGACTACATGCACATCTTGTATGCCGGCGGCGACAAGCTGTCGGTGCCGATCGACCAGATCGACCTGATCCAGAAATATGTCGGCTCCGAGGAGAAGGAGCCCAAAGTCTACAAGCTGGGCGGCGCCGACTGGGCGCGTGTGAAGAGCAAGGTGCGCAGCACCGTGCAGGATATCGCCGACGATCTGATCAAGCTGTATGCGGAGCGCCAGATGACGTCCGGTTATGCGTTCAACAAGGACTCCACCTATCAACAGGAGTTCGAGGGCATGTTCCCGTACGACGAGACGCCGGACCAGCTTCGGGCGATCGAGGAAATCAAGAAAGACATGGAGAAGGCTCATCCGATGGACCGGCTGCTGTGCGGGGACGTCGGTTACGGCAAAACCGAGGTGGCTGTGCGTGCGGCGTTTAAGGCGGCTATCGACAACAAGCAGGTTGCGGTACTCGTCCCCACGACGATTTTGGCACAGCAGCATTATGAAACGTTCCGCGAACGGTTCGCCGATTACCCGATCAATATCCGGGTGCTCAGCCGGTTCCGCTCCCAGAAGGAGCAGAAAGAGACGATCAAAAGTGTCAAGCAGGGGACGGTCGATATTGTCATCGGCACGCACCGGCTTCTGTCCTCTGACCTTGTGTTTAAAGATCTGGGACTGCTCATCGTCGACGAGGAGCAGCGTTTCGGCGTAACGCATAAGGAGAAGCTGAAGCGGCTGAAGACCAATGTGGACGTACTGACGCTGACCGCAACGCCGATTCCGCGCACGTTGCATATGTCGATGCTGGGCGTACGCGATTTGTCCGTCATCGAGACGCCGCCGGAGAACCGGTTCCCGGTCCAAACGTATGTAGTCGAGCACAGCAACGCGCTTGTCCGGGAAGGGATCGAGCGGGAGCTGGCGCGCAACGGGCAAGTGTATTATTTATACAATCGGGTACAGGGGATTAACCAGATGGCGGAGCAAATCTCGTTTCTGGTGCCTGATGCGAAGGTGGGCGTCGCTCACGGGCAAATGTCCGAGCAGGAGCTGGAGCGGACGATCCTCGACTTCCTGGATGGGGAGTACGACGTACTCGTCAGTACAAGCATTATCGAGACCGGCGTAGACATCCCGAACGTCAATACGCTGATCGTTCACGATGCCGATAAGATGGGCTTGTCCCAGCTGTATCAACTGCGCGGACGGGTCGGGCGCTCGAACCGGATTGCGTATGCGTATTTCACGTATCAGCGGGATAAAGTGCTGACGGAAGTCGCGGAGAAACGTCTGCAGGCGATCAAGGAATTTACCGAGCTCGGTTCCGGCTTCAAAATCGCCATGAGAGACTTGGCGATCCGCGGTGCTGGCAACTTGCTGGGGGCGGAGCAGCACGGGTTTATCGCATCGGTCGGCTTTGATCTCTATTCCCAGATGCTAGGGGAGGAGATAGCCAAGCGCAAGGCCGAACTGCACGGCGAGCAGCCGAAAGAACCGGTGGCGGCTGGCACCCAAATCGATCTGACGCTCGATGCCTATTTACCGTCGGATTATATTTATGATAGTATGCAGAAGATTGAGATTTACAAGAAAGTGGCAAATATTAAGACGCTTGAGGAAGCGAAAGACATGTATGAGGAAATTGAGGACCGTTTCGGTACGCTGCCTCAGGCGGTGCTGAATTTGCTCGCCGTCGCCAGGCTGAAAGTGTACGGAGCCGAATATGCGATCGAATCGATATCGCAAAAAGGAGACGATCTTCAAGTCAAGATTCATACCAGTGAAAACGGCAATTTGGACGGTCAGCGGCTGCATGCCATTTCTTCGCAATTCGAAGGCCGGGTTAAGCTCGTTCCGGGGCCTCAAATCGTCATCCAGATGAAGTGCAAGGGCCTGGAGCCAGAAGCATCCATCGAAATGCTGGAACGTTTTCTGGTACAATACAGGGAGGCTTTAAAATCGAAAGGAGAGTTGCGTCATGTTGCCAATTAACCGCAGCAAGTCTGCGCGCCGGATATCCGTTGCCCTAGCATCGCTTCTCGTAGCGGCTCTGGCTTTGACCGGATGCGGCAAAGATAAAAATTCGGCTGCCGGAGCGAATGCCGGGAGCACAGAGGTCGTCGCCACGTATAAGGACGGCGGAAAAGTCACGCGCGGCGAGTACGATTCCTTCGTCGGCTCTGTCAAGTTTTTTAACCCGATGTATGCTCAATTTGAAACCGATCCGACGTTCCAGGATCATATGATGAAGCAGCTGATCGCCTTCCGGGTGCTCGGCCAGCAAGCGGACGAGCCGTCCAAGAAGGAAGCGGAGACGAAATCGAAAGAGCAGATCGACCAGATCAAATCCTACTTCGAACAGCAGGGCGGGGACAAGAACGCGCTCGACAATCAGCTGAAAGAAGTTAAAATTACGCAGGACGATTTGAAAAATTATATCAAGCAAAGTTTGATCGTGCTCGGGAACGCCGAGAAAAAAGTGACCGACGATCAAGTGAAAGCCAAATACGACGAGAACGCCAAAGCGAACGCCTACACGGTAGCTACGGTCAGCCACGTTCTTGTTGCTCTGAAGGATCAGAACCAGGAGAAAGATATCCGTACGAAGGAAGAGGCGCTGCAGCGGGCTCAGGAAGCGAAGCAGAAGCTTGATGCCGGAGCCGACTTCGCCGCGGTTGCCAAAGATTACTCCGATGACGGCAACAAAGATACCGGAGGCAAATACGAGAACGTGGACGTCAATCAATGGGTCGAGAATTTCAGGAAAGCGGCGATTGAGCTGCCGATCGGCAAAATCAGCGATCCGGTCGAGACCGAATACGGCTACCATGTCATGAAGGTGGAAGCGCGTAAAGATAAAACGTTCGACGAAGTGAAGGAGCAGCTCAAGGGCGAGCTGGCCGAAACGCAAGTGATGGACTTTATCGACAAAGACTTACCGGGCATTATTGAGAAAGTCGAAACGGACAAGCTGCCGAAAGCCGAACCGGCTCCGGCCGCCGGCGGACAGACAACCAAATAAGGTATTCATGCTTCTCCACAGAAGGCGTCCTGGTTCAGGGCGCCTTTTTTCCACTCTGCATAAGAATTTGGGAGCAGTAACATACTATGGGCAGACATTGAAACAAGCAGTACAATCGTCTGTCGACTTCCTGTCACAGGAAGAGCGAATAGAGCGTCACCATCCAGTTCGTACCAAAACTTCATTGGAAAGTGAGGCAACCAGAATCATGAAAGCAACTGGAATTGTTCGTCGGATCGATGATTTGGGCCGAGTCGTAATACCGAAGGAAATTCGCCGCACGCTGCGGATTCGCGAAGGCGATCCGTTAGAAATATTCGTGGACCGCGACGGCGAAGTGATACTTAAGAAATACTCGCCGATCGGAGAACTTGGGGATTTTGCCAAGGAATATGCCGAATCGCTGTATGAAAGCACGAATCATATTACTATGATTTCCGACCGGGACACGGTTATCGCCGTAGCCGGAGGCTCTAAAAAAGAGTATCTCGACAAGCCGATCGGGCCTTACGTCGAAACGTGCATGGAGAACCGCAAGGCGACCGTGGAGACGAATGGGGGACAGTTTGAGCTATGTAAAGATTTGAGCGAGTTGTACAGCTCGTTCGTCATCGCTCCGATCGTCGCAGGCGGAGACCCGATCGGTGCGGTTATGCTGGTCAACAAGGATGAAACGGTCAAGATGGGACAGATGGAACTGAAAATGGCGGAAACGGCTGCCGCTTTCCTCGCCAAGCAGATGGAGCAGTAAATCGGCGGCTTATCATGACAGAGCTTCACGGAGGAGGCAATACGTCCGCCGGCGAAGCTTTTTTGTTTGGGATCGATCGGTTATACTTATTTACAAAGTCAGAACAAGTGTAACGTAGGTTTGACTTCGTTCTTCGTGTACAAAGTCAGAACTATTGATATAAGTTCTGGCATTGTACTTTAGTGTACAAAGTCAAAGCGTCGGTTGCGAATGGAGAGGGAAGCGCATGTCACAAGGCCCGGGCCCGACGGAGGTTCCCGCAAGGGCGCTAGTCAAGGGCGCAGTCGTGCTTGGCGCGGCCGCAATCGTGTCCAAGCTGCTCGGTACGATGCAGAAAATTCCGCTGCAGAACGTAGCCGGCGACAACGTATTCGGGATTTATAATGCGGTTTATCCGCTCTATATCACGATATTGGTTTTGGCGACGGCCGGCTTCCCGGTCGCCGTCTCTCGCTTCGTAGCGGAGGAGCGGGCGCTGGGGAGGCCGGACGGAGCCCGCAGCATTCTGAAGATGGCGCTGAAGCTGGCGGTAGGCACCGGGCTCGTCTGTTTCGTCCTGCTTTATTTCGGAGCCGGGACGATCGCCTCGTGGATCGGCAACCGGCAAACGGAAGAGGCTTTGCGAAGCGTCTCGTTTGCTTTGTTTTTTGTTCCGGCGCTGGCGACGATTCGCGGTTATTTTCAAGGAATCGGACAGATGGCGCCCACCGGCGTATCCCAAGTTGCGGAGCAATTCGTACGCGTCGCCGTAATGGTCGCGCTTCTGATCATGCTCGTCCGTGCAGATGCTTCGGACAGCCTGATTGCGGCAGGAGCGACGTTCGGCTCCGCAGCAGGGGCGCTGGCGGGGCTTGGCGTCGTCCTTCTCTATTGGCGGTCTCACCGGCTGAGGGAGCGCGGCTTGAGGCCGGTTGTGCGACCCGATACGACAAACGGACCGCGTGTCGGATACGGCCGCTTTATCGCTTATGCGCTGCCGATCTGCCTGGGCGCTATCGTGCTCCCGGTATTGACGCTGGTGGATACGTTTACGATGCCCCGTCTGCTCGCCAGAAGCGGTTATGACGAAGCGGGAGCGATGGCTCAGTTCGGGCTGTACAATCACGGTTTGCCGCTCGTTCAACTGGTGGCGATGATCGTCTCCTCGATGTCTGTAGCGCTAGTTCCCGCCATCTCCGAAGCGAAGGCGTCCGGAACGTTAGCCGCAGTAAGGGGGAGCGCGGAGGCTTCGCTTCGCCTGACCTGGCTGATCGGTCTGGCTGCATCGGCAGGACTCGCCGTGACGGCCATGCCGCTGAATGTGATGTTTTATAAAGAAGCCGAGGGCTACGGCGTGATGATGATTTTGGCCTTTACCGCCGTATTCAGCGTAATGCAGATTGTCTCGGGGGCTATGCTTCAAGGACTTGGCGCAGAACGCGCGACCGTTCTTCATCTGCTTGCGGCCGCTCTGGTGAAGGTTGTGCTGAACGTATGGCTGATGCCGGTATGGGGAATTGCCGGAGCGGCCGTCTCCGCGGTAGCCGCCTATGCGGTTGCAGCCGCCTTGAACGTGTACCGGTTGCGGAGACTCGGATTTATCCGGATGCCATGGCGCGACTATACATGGAAACCTGCCGTATGTACGCTGGTTCTAAGTCTGGCCGCATTAGCCGTCGTAGGGGCGGCAGAACCGCTGCTGACGCAAGCCGCGCCGGAACTGTCGTACAGATGGCGGATGACGGTCATTGCCCTTCTGGCCGTCGCTGCAGGGGCTCTGGCGTTCGCCTTGACGCTGTTCAAGACAGGGGCGATCAGCGCGGAGGAGCTGGGCGCCGTTCCGAAGCACGGGAACAAGCTGGTATCCTTGCTGCGCAAAGCGCGGCTGCTGCGACACCGAAACTAAAGGAGGACCCACATGCGAGCAACCATCACTGTCGTCGGACTCGGTTCCGGAGACGAAAATCAACTGACGTTAGGCGTCTGGAAAACGCTTCAATCTGCCGAATCTGTGTATGTGCGTACAGAGCATCATCCGGTTATCGATTATTTAAAACAAAACGGCGTTGCGGTACAATCGTTCGACGGGATCTACGAATCCCGCGGTTCGTTTGCAGACGTATACGATACGATCGTCGGACAACTGATTGAGGCTGCCAAGGCCGGTGGCGGCCCTGTCGTGTATGCCGTACCCGGGCATCCGATGGTGGCCGAATCGACAACCATGCTGCTCCGCGGGCGTTGTCCGGACGAAGGGATCGATTTGACGGTGACCGGCGGGGAAAGCTTCCTGGATCAGGCGTTCACCCGGTTCGGTTTCGACCCGATCGAAGGTTTTGCGCTGATCGATGCGACCGCGCTTTCAACCGAAGGTTCCGCTGTTCTCGATCCCCGGATGCATACATTAATCGCCCAAGTCTATGACACGCATACGGCTTCCGATGCCAAACTGTTTCTCATGGACGCGCTGCCTGACAATTATGAGGTAGTCGTAGGCCACGAGCTCGGAGTGACGGGGCGCGAACGGATCGTCACCGTACCGCTGTATGAGCTGGACCGTCTGGAAGGGTACGGCAATTTGTCGCTTGTCTGGATTCCCCGGGCCAAGGACGATTCGGTCCGGATGCGTTCGTTCGAGAGACTGCGTGAAATCGTCGAGATTTTGCGAAGTCCGGAAGGATGTCCGTGGGATCGGGAGCAAACCCATGCGAGTATCCGCAAAAATCTGATCGAGGAAACGTACGAGGTGCTGGAGACGATCGACGACGACGACCCGGAGGCGATGTGCGAGGAGCTCGGCGATTTGCTGCTGCAAATTATGCTGCATAGCCAAATGGAGGCGGAAACCGGTACGTTTAACGTATTCGACGTCATCGAAGGTCTGAACGAGAAGCTGATCCGCCGTCATCCGCACGTGTTCGGCGATCAGGGAGCTAGCGACTCCGAGGAGGCGCTGCAAAACTGGAATGCGATGAAAGCGGAGGAGAAGCGGAGGGCGGGAATCGATGTCGCCCAGCTGTCCGTTTTGTCGGGTGTTCCGCGCGATTTGCCGGGCTTGATGAAGGCGTACAAGCTTCAGAAGAAGGCGGCTCAGGTCGGTTTCGACTGGGAGAGAACGGATGAAGTGTACGCGAAAATCGAAGAAGAGCTGCGCGAGTTGAAGGAGGCGGCGGAGGAGGAGCGGACCGGCGAGCTTGGCGATCTGTTGTTTGCTGTTGTCAATTTAGCTCGATTTTTGCGGATTGACCCCGAAGAAGCGATTGCGGCGACGAACCGGAAATTCGTCCGGAGGTTCGAATATATCGAGCAAAAACTGCGTGAATCGGGCAAATCCTTTGAGCAGACAGGGTTGGATGAGATGGAAAAATTTTGGCAGGAAGCAAAAAAACTTTCGAAAAATGCGGGAGTGTAGAAGGAATTTCCTGACCGACAAAGAATACTACTACCGTACAGGCTTTTTGAGCCAGGTAACTATAGCTAATATGGCGTAAGCTTTCAGCCAACTATTTTAGGAGGAATCAATCGATGAACAAGACAGATCTCGTAAACAACATCGCTGCTAAAAGCGGATTGTCCAAAAAGGATGTCGAATCCGTATTGAACGGTTTCTTGGGTGAAGTAACGGATGCATTGTCCGCTGGCGGTAAAGTACAATTGATCGGTTTCGGCACGTTCGAGACTCGTACGCGCTCCGGTCGTACAGGCCGCAACCCGCAAACGGGCCAAGAAATCAAAATCCCTGCTTCCAAAGTTCCTGCATTCAAAGCGGGCAACAAGCTTAAAGAAGCTGTAAAATAATGCGTCTCGACAAGTTTCTGAAAGTATCCAGATTGATTAAGCGCCGCACGGTCGCCAAGGACGTATCCGATCAAGGCCGCATCTGGATTAACGGGAAGGAAGCGAAGGCGAGCAGCACCGTTAAGATCGGCGACGAGCTGATGATCCGTTTCGGACAGAAGAGCGTAACCGTTCGGGTGGAGCGGATCTCCGAAACTTCCCGGAAAGAAGAAGCCAGCGAGATGTATACGGTGATCAAGGAAGAATCGAATCAGGATTGATTCGATAGCGAAGACCGGCCAATGGGGCCGGTTTTTTTAATATCTGGAATGGTTAGAATCAACACCGTTGTCCAAAAAAGCCGCCTCGACACGGGCAGGAGCGGCTTGGGACTACTAATCCGCATAAAGGGGCTGGCGTCACCAGTTGGTTGAACTAAGGGGTCCGAATTCCGGCCGGGTCCCTGTTTCAGCTCTGTCAGGAGTTCCCGGGAGTTTCCTGGGATTTCTTGTGCAGCGACGGACGAACCCATTCAAGAATCATCTCCCGGTCCAGCGTAGGGGTATATTGCACGATGTATTTGGACGCAAATACGGAGTTGTCTCCGCGCATAAAGCGCAGCTCGCCATTCAACTGGTAAACCGACATAGCCCCCGGCGAGGCCGAACTGTCGGGGAACTTGAACGTATAAGCGGTCGTAAAAAACTCTCCGGCTTCGAGCGTGTAGGGCAGCTTCACCAGCGGGAGCGGATCTTTGCGGGGCTGGTTGCGTTCGCCTTTGAAGAAATACAGCTCCAGATTCGACTCCAGATGAGGAGCTTCGGGAAGCAGCCAGCCGATTAGGGCGAGGGGCTCTGCCGCTTGCTTCGTATCATGACCGCCGGAAAATCCGTCGATGACGATACCGCCGCTGGAGCTGAACTGGAGGGAAGGCTTGCCGCCTTCCGCCGCACTTCCGGCCGTTCTAGGAATTAGCGTGATTCGGCCGATGTCCGGACGTCCGATTTCCCCGTTGCTGTAGACAACCTCCATATTCCGGATATCCAGGCGCTGCTGTCCATCTGCTAAACGGCGGCTCGGTTCCGTTATATTTACAGTATACTTGCGGATTTGATAATAACGCTCCCGCGGTTCCGGTTCCCCGATCGTAATGCGCACATCCGGTATTTCCGGGAAGCTGGCTCTGACTGGACGGACCGGGTCCTTCACATTCTCGATCGCATACAGATGGAAGTAGCCGTAATTCTCATCTTGAAGATCGATATAGTGTTCGAGAAAGACCGGCTCTTCGAGCCGCTTGCTCAAAGCGTCCCGGTAGTTGAACGCCCACACCGCACCTAGGATGGCTACCGCGGCCGCTGCTAACATAATTAGTTTCGTCCGTATTGTCAATTCCCTCCCAACCTCCTCTTACTGCCTTTACCTCTTATACGCAAGAAGCTTGGTTAAAGTTTGGTCCGAAAGACAGACAACCGTTCTAAAACGTGACCCCTTCCCATAATCTAGCTGTAGAGGAGGGGTACATGCCATGATCGATCCGATGAAACAAAAGCGTCAGGAAGTGAAGATGCTGAACCGTAAGCTGCTCGAGATTTCGGGCGTGCTCAATGTCGAAAGCTTCGACAGCGAGGAGTTTCTGCTCGAAACCGAATGCGGATTCCTGGCCATCAAGGGGCAAAACCTGCATATTAAAAACTTGAACCTTGAGCAAGGGCTGGTCGCGATAGAAGGCACGGTGCACGGACTCACCTACCTGGACGGAAATGCGCACGAGAAATCCAAAGGTTTTCTAGGGAAGTTGTTCAAGTGAGCCTATACGTCCAATTTATCACCTTATCGGCGATGGCGGGCAGCGGCGCGTTCATGGGGGCTATGTTCGACGTATACCGCGTCCTGTCCGGCCGGCTGCGGCCTCCCCGCTGGCTCGTACCGCTGCTCGACATCGTCTATTGGTTTGCCGCCACCCTCTTCGTGTTCCGTACGCTTCTCTACAGCAACCATGGACAAGTCCGGCTGTACGTGTTCCTTGGCCTGCTGCTGGGGGTATGGTTGTACTTCCGGATCGCAAGCCGCTGGACGATCAAGCTCGTACTGCTTGTGATCCGAATCATCCAGGCGCTGGTCCGCTTTGTGCGGCGTTTGACGGAGCTGTTGCTGATCAAGCCGATTGTGCTTCTGTACCGGCTTGTTATCATCGTTTTTGGATTTTTGTGGGCGCTCTCTATTTTCCTCGGAAAAATTGTGCTACAATTGCTGTATCCATTCCTTCTTCTGGGACGCGCCATCTACAAACCGCTCAAGAAGCGGTTCAAAGCGCCCAACTGGTGGAAACGATTCGCCAGTCTATGCGGACGATGGGTACAAGCAGTCAGGAAGATATTCGGCAGGAAAGGGTAATCCATCATGTTTGGAGGAACCGCATAGCAATGCGCGAAGCAACCAAAGCCGGGAAACCGGAACAATCGAATAGAGGCGCCAGGCGCCGAGTTCGACTGCTCGCATTTGCGATGATCGGCTTTATGACATGGGCGGCTCTAATCCTGTGGAATCAGCAAGGGCGTCTCGGTGTCAAAGCGGCTCAAGTCGAACAGCTGGAGCAGAAACGTCTCGAAACCGTCCAAATGCACGAACAATACCAGACCGAGATCGAGCGTCTGAACGATCCCGAATATATTTTACAAAAAATTAGGAAAGAATATCACTATTCCAAACCGGGGGAAACGTTATTTTACACTCCCAAATCACCGTAAGCCCACGTCCTTATTGACCTTTATGTCACCGATCTTGTATAATCTCCATATCCGATCCTTTGCCTGTTGGTGCACATTTTGCGCCGGAACCGTCGCAAAAGTTGCGAGAAATGCGTATGGATAGGTATGAGAGATTATTTCCAACATATTTTAGGGAGGAACGTTTCATTCTATGGCAATTGAAGTGGGCACCAAGTTGGAAGGCAAGGTGACAGGCATTACTCATTTCGGGGCATTCGTGGAACTGTCTGCAGGCGTAACCGGCCTTGTTCACATTTCCGAGATTGCCGACAACTATGTAAAGGACGTCAACGATCATCTCAAGCTTGAAGACAAAGTCTTGGTGAAAGTCATCAATGTGGACAAGGACGGCAAGATCGGCTTATCCATTCGCCAAGCGGTAGACAAGCCGCCGGGAGAACAACCGCAGCGTCCGGAGCGTCCCGAGCGCAGCTTCAATCGGGACCGCGATGATCGGGGAGGCCGAAATGATCGTGGTGGACGCCCCTTTAAACCGACTGCAAATCGAATGACGTTCGAGGACAAAATGTCGCGTTTCCTCAAAGACAGCGAAGAGCGCATCTCGTCCTTAAAGAAGAACACCGAGGGCAAGCGGGGCGGAAGAGGCGCGCGCCGGGTATAGTTCAGGCTGGCTCAGTTAAGACGGATTCTGATACGCCGATTTTCCTGCGGGACAATCGGCGTTTTTTGGTTTCAAGGATAGGCCGCCGTCCGCATGTTGACATCAATCCCGTTCTGGTATATACTTTCGAATTGTTATGGCGGCGTAGCTCAGCTGGCTAGAGCGTACGGTTCATACCCGTGAGGTCGGGGGTTCGATCCCCTCTGCCGCTATCGAATACGAGAAGCTCCGACACGTTTTACACGTGATCGGGGCTTTTTGCTTGCTTAATTTGCCGAAACGGGCTGCCGAAGGAAGTTTTGGAAGGATTTCGCCTCTTTTGTCGTCCCGACCGGCGAACACCTACTGAATCGACACTGTTTTACCCCGCTTGATAGGGCTTGGAGAAGGACGCCGTCCGAAGAATAGACAAGTCCGCCCATCAATCCGCTTACCGGAAAACGCCTCAAGTCATATCCCCCAACGGTTCGCGGCGACCGCGCGGTCCGGCCCTTTTTGTCGGAAAATTCTTTCCGTCTAGCAACTGATTGTGACAAACTTTATGCTAGATTGTTTTCTATAATAGGGAGCACAAGAAACGAACGAAGGTGGTGTGTCAGCCCTATGATCAAATGGAGTATGCTGAACGGAAAGTCCGCACCGTGGAGCGGGATCTTGCAGAAAGCGAAGTCGGGAAGCGGGAGCGCCCTGATGGAGAACCGGTTTGTTCAATCGGTTGTCGCCAAGAAATGGTCGTTTGTACTAGTCGTGATGGCTTTTTTACTGGGGAGGGCGATGATCCTCGAACAGCTCGCTCCATTTGCAATCGCTTTTTTCGCGGTAGCGTACTTCATACGCCGGGATATTACGAGGTGGGTCGGACTGTCTCTCCTTCTAGGCAGCCTGTTCGCGGTTGAGATGAAGACCGGCTACATTCTGACGGAAATGATCGTATTCCTGCTCATTCAGAAAGGGCTGGAAAAATACGAACGATCGGATCTGTCGTACGCCCCGGTCATCGTGTTCACCTCAGCCTTCGCCGTCCAGCTATTCGGCTACGTCGTCGCCTCGGAGCTGACCTGGTACACGCTAATGCTGACTGCGGTAGAAGCGGCGCTCAGCTTCGTCCTGACCCTCATCTTCATCCAGGCGATTCCGGTATTTACGATGACCCGCAAAAACTATCATTTGAAAAATGAAGAAATTATATGTCTCATCATCCTGCTGGCGTCGGTCATGACGGGAACCGTCGGATGGACGATTCAATCCGTATCGGTGGAACATGTGCTGTCGAGGTACTTGATTCTCATCTTCGCCTTTGTCGGGGGAGCTCCCCTCGGCGCGTCTGTCGGTGTCATAACCGGTCTCATCCTGAGCCTGGCCAATGTCAATGCGATCTACCAAATGAGTCTTCTCGCTTTCTCGGGCATGCTCGCAGGTTTATTGAAGGAAGCGGGCCGGATGGCCGTAGCGTTCGGGATGCTGCTCGGATCGTCTATCTTATCAGTGTATATCGGCAGTCAATCGGAGGTGATGAGCTCCACTTGGGAGTCGGTAGCGGCGGTGCTGCTTTTCCTGCTGACGCCCCGCAGCGTCATGCAGACGATCGCCAAGTACGTCCCGGGTACGCAGGAGAACGTAAAGTCCCAGCACGATTACGCCAGACGGGTGAGAGATATTACGGCCGGCCGGGTCGAGCAGTTCTCGGAAGTGTTCCGCCAGCTGTCGAGCAGCTTCAAGCAGCTTACCCATATGGACGAGAACGAGGTGAAGGAACGGGAAAACGGACATTTTATGAACTCGGTCGCCGAGCGAACATGCTCGACCTGCTGGAAGAACAAGCAGTGCTGGGGAAGCAAGTTTTATCAGACTCATAAATATATGACGGAGATGATGAGCGAGGTCGAGAGGCGCGAGAACATGAGCAAGAGGGAAATTCCGAATTCGTGGAAGCAGGCGTGCGGGAAGACGGATCAGGTGCTGGAGGTCATGAAGCAGCAATATGCACTGTACCAGCACGATCAGCATTGGAAGAAGCAAATTCAGGAGAGCCGTCAATTGGTGGCGGAGCAGCTTACCGGAGTGTCCCAGGTGATGGAGGATCTGGCGAAGGAGATCAAGCGGGAGGGGCATACGCTGTTCCTGCAGGAAGAACAAATCCGCGAGGCGCTGGAGGACCTCGGACTGTCCATTCATGCCATTGACGTTATTTGCCTGGAGGAGGGGAATGTCGAGATCGAGATCATTCACCAATATACGAAAGGATTTGATGAGTGCCGCAAAATTATAGCGCCGCTGCTGTCCGACATTTTGGGCGAGAATATCGCCGTACGAAGCGAGGAGGTTTCCAGCCGGGGGGACGGATACGCGACGGTGGTGTTCGGTTCGGCGAAGGAATTCGAGGTGGAAACGGGGGTGGCCGGAGCGGCCAAAGGAGGCGACCTGCTGTCGGGAGACAGCTTCAGCATGGTGGAGCTCGGCAACGGCAAATTCGCGGTCGCGATCAGCGACGGCATGGGGAACGGAGAGCGGGCCCGGGCGGAAAGCAGCGCGGCGCTGTCGATTTTGCAGCAGTTGCTGCAATCGGGTATGGACGAGAAGCTGGCGATCAAATCGGTAAATTCCGTGCTGATGCTGCGCTCGTCAGATGAAATGTACGCCACCGTCGATGTGGCGCTTATCGATCAATATAGCGCCAAAACGACATTTATGAAGAACGGATCGACGCCAAGTTATATTAAAAGGGGGGCGGAGGTCATTCAAATCTCGGCGAATAATTTGCCGATCGGGATCGTGCACGATATCGATGTCGACCTGGTCGCGATGCAGCTGCAACCGGGGGATACGCTGATCATGATGACGGATGGCATCTTCGATGCTCCGGGTCCCGCCGTTAATAAAGAACTGTGGATGAAACGGATCATTCAGGAAATCGACGTCAAAGAACCGCAAAGCTTCGCCGACTGCTTGCTCGATACAATCGTAAGATACCATGAGGGGGAGATCGTAGATGACATGACTGTAGTCGTCGCCCGAATCGAGAAATACAAACCGGAATGGGCCACTTTCCGCTGGCCGGGCATGACCAGGATGGAACGGCCGAAGACGGTCAGCTGAAGCGGAGGTTCTCTTACATGTCAGCGCAGCTAGGTCATCCCGGCGCTTCCCTGAATAGAAGGGAGGCGCTTTACCTCGAGACGTCCCGGCTGCGGCGGCTTTGCCGCTGAACGGTTACCGGGTATCGCACTCTTCCTTTGCGGAAATACTAGATGATAGAACGATCTAGATTTCCTAATAAAAGGAGAGTCGGAGTATGAAACAAATTCTGTTAATAACAGACGGCTGCTCGAACAGCGGAGTGAGCCCGGTCGTCGCTGCGGCGCAAGCGCGGAGCCGCGGACTTGTTGTGAATGTGGTCGGAGTGATCGATGAAGGTGACATCGGAGAGCGCGGGGCTGCAGAGATTGCCGAAATCGCGGAAGCCGGGGGTGGCATGAGCCGAATCGTGCCGCTCCGGGCTTTGGCCGAGACGGTGCAGATGATGACGCGCAAAACGGTTGTGCAGACGATCCACCAGGCCGTGCAGCGGGAAATTCGCCACATTATGGGACCGGAAGCCGCTCTGGAGAAGCTGCCGCCGGATCGAAGGGGGCCGATTGTACGAGTTATTGACGATCTGAGCGAGACCAGTCCGCTACGAGTCGCTCTGTTGATCGATACGAGCGCCAGTATGAGGCCGAAGCTGAAAGCGGCCCAGGACGCCTGCCGGGATCTGCTGGCCAGTCTGCGCGCCCGGAAGGGAAGAAGCGAGATGGCGGTCCTGAACTTCCCAGGCCGCTCGGAAGCCGACGTCTTGGTGGAGTGGACCGCAGATCTTGCAAAAATAGGGGATTTGTTCTATAACTTAAACATGAAGGGGACAACGCCTACCGGTCCCGCGCTTGTAAAAGCGGCGCGGTATATACTGGATTACGGAACGGCGGATCGGATTGCGGTTCCCGAAGACCGGAGGGAAGCGGGCCGCGCTGCCAGAGCGAGCGGCGGAGATGGGGTATGGAGTGACTACATCGTCTAAGACGGTACTGACCCAAGGGGATATCGTCTGCGGCAAGTGGAACAAACGTTCGTACCGGATCGAAAGGCTGCTCGGAGAGGGCGCCAACGGCAAAGTGTTCCTCGTAGGGGCGGGAGGCCGGCACTTCGCTCTGAAGTTCGGGTTTGATGCCGTGGATTTGCAAATGGAGGTAAACGTTCTCCGCGAGCTTGATCAAAAGACGGGCGATCCGTTTCTGTACGATGCCGATGATGTCGTGCTGAACGGGATGCAATATCCTTTTTATGTGATGCGTTATGTAAAGGGAGTACCTCCTGAACCTTATATAAGAAGTAATGGCTCCGACTGGTTTTACCTGATCGGCCTGAATCTTCTGAGGAAGCTCCACGCGCTGCACCGTCTGGGCTACGGATTCGGCGATCTCAAATCGGACAATGTGCTCGTCTCCGGTTATGGGGAAGTGGAGCTTGTCGATTACGGAGGAGTAACGGCCCGCGGCCGGTCGGTCAGGCAGTTTACCGAATTGTATGACTGCGGCTTTTGGAATGCCGGCGATCGGGTGGCGGGCGACAGCTACGATTTGTTCGGTTTCGCCGTATTTTGTCTGCAGATCGGCGGGATGGGCAATCGGCTTCAGGAGATTTCCAAAGAATTGCCGCAAAGCCGGTCTAAGGAAGATTTGCTGAAGCTGATTGATTTTTGCCCGAAGTGCAAGCCTGTGGCGCGGATTCTGAAGAAGGCGGTAACCGGACGTTACCGCAGCTCGGCGGAGGCTGCCGCCGAATGGGAACAGGCGATGAACAAACCTGGACCGATTATGGACCCGCGGCGGCGCAAGCAGTCGTCCGGCTGGATTCCGGCTGCGTTTTTAGGATCGATCGGATTATTTGTATCCGTGTTATATATGTTTTTCTTTAAAGGATGAAAGGTAAATACAACCAAACGTGCGGCGCTCCTCGAGCGTGCGACGCGTCAAACGAAAGGTGTACGGCCATGGAACTGCTGAAGCAAGTAGATAACGCGATTCGAAGCGACAATCTCGTGGAGGCGGGAGATCGGATCGTGGTGGCAGTTTCCGGCGGACCCGATTCGATGGCGCTGCTGCACGTTCTTTTTATGCTTGCGAAGGAACGGGAGTTCGAACTGATCGCTGCTCATTTCAACCACGGCTTTCGCGGGGAAGAATCGGATAGGGAGGCGGACATGGTCGCCGGCTTTGCCAAGCGGTTAGGTATAGCTTGCGAAGTGGGGTCATGCGACATGCCGGCCTACATAGCCGAAACCGGGATGAACGCTCAAGCTGCAGCTCGGGAGAAACGGTATTCCTTCTTATTTGAAACGGCGGCTAAGGTTCGGGCCGGCACGATCGCTCTGGCCCATCATGCGGATGATCAGGCAGAGACGGTGCTTATGCGTCTGCTGCGGGGAGCCGGTTCGTCGGGGCTGGCCGGAATTCCGCTGAGAAGATCGGAAAAAAATTTGGAACTTATCCGCCCCTTGTTACGTATATACAAATCGGAGCTGGAATGCCATTGCGCCGAATACGGACTGCCGGTATGCCGGGACAGCAGCAACGAGTCGCGGAAATACTTCCGCAACCAGATCAGGCTGGACGTTTTGCCTTTTTTGCGGCGCTACAACGATAAGCTGCCCGAATCGCTGAATCGGCTGGCCGATACGATGAGAGCGGAGGACGAATGGATGGAAGCCGAGACGCAAGCCCGCTTCACCGAGCTCGTAACGGTGGAACGCAGCGGACAGCGAATCGGGTGCAGCCTAGAATCGCAACGATTTATCGAGCTTCCTCTCGCTTTACAAAGGCGGTTGATTAAACTAATATTAAATTATGTTTTTTCGGAGGCCGACTTATCCGATTTTGCCCGGATCGAGACGGTTCGTTCCGCGATTTCCCGGAAACGGGGGGAATCATTTACGATCGACTTGCATGAACGGTTAAAGCTCTTGCGCGTGTACGATACAGTTCGTTTCGTCCCGTCGCTGCCGGAGTTTGAGCCGTATGTGTACGCAATAACTGCGCCGGATCAAGCGCTGCTTCTTCCCGAGGCGGGCCTTGTGCTGGAATGCAGGCTGGCCTTGGCCGAACAAACGGAAACGTTGGCGGTTCAGGCTGGAGGGGGGATCGGCACAGGCGAAGCCTACTTCGATGTGGACCGGGTGACATTTCCGCTATCGGTGCGAAGCAGACAGGCGGGAGACCGGATAGCGCCGCTCGGTTTAAAGGGAACGAAAAAAGTAAAAGATATGTTCATCGACGCCAAAATACCGCCTGACGTTAGAAGAACCGTCCCGCACGTGCTGGATGCGACGGGGCAAATCCTATGGATCCCCGGGGTGCGAAGATCAGCCCATGCTCCCGTAACCGAACAAACAGCCCGGGTATTGGTCATGAAGGTCCGCTCCGCCGGAGGATAGGCAACGAACCCTTCCCAAGAATGCGGCCATTCATGCTTTCATATGTATAAAGTAGGAGGGTCCATGGTTGCTAAATGACATTCAGAACGTTCTGTTCAGCGAAGAACAGATCCGGCACAAGGTAGCAGAGCTTGGGGAGACGATTGCCCGGGACTTTGAAGGCCGGAACCCGCTCGTCATCTGCGTGTTGAAGGGCGCATTCATCTTTATGGCGGATTTGGTAAAACACATCCCGATTCCGCTCGAAATTGATTTTATGGCGGTATCAAGTTATGGCCAGTCGACCAAATCGTCGGGCGTAGTGAAAATTATTAAAGATTTAGATGTTACGGTGGAAGGGCGAGACGTGCTGATCGTCGAAGATATCATTGACAGCGGACTGACCTTGAGCTATCTGATCGACGTATTGGAACGCCGCAACGCTTTATCTGTTACCGTCGTCACGCTTTTCGACAAGCCGGCCAGAAGATCCGTGGAGCTGGAGCCGGACTACAAAGGGTTTACGCTTCCCGATGAATTCATCGTGGGATACGGACTCGACTACGGGGAGAAGTACCGGAACTTGCCGTATATCGGCGTACTGAAGCCTGAAGTTTATACGAAGCCGTAAGACGTACGCGCGCAAGGTTCGTTCTATTGTAGTGGAAAGACGTGCTGTGGTACAATAAGTAACGTGCGTCGCCCGAGAGGAGGTAGGGGATGAATCGGATCATCCGAAACACCGGATTTTATTTGCTCATATTTTTAGTTACGGTCGGAATCGTGCATTTCATCAGCAACCAGAATGAGACGAAGCAGACCTTTACGTACACGAAATTCCGTGAGGAATTGAAAAATAACAACATCGAAGAAGTAGCGGTGAAATTTGACGGCTATACATATCTGATCCGGGGGAAACTTAAACAATCCGGTACAGACAAGCTGCAATTTGAAACCCATGCTCCTTTCGACCCCCGTGTCATCGAACTGCTTGAGCAGAGCAACATAACCAAAGAAGTGTATGAGAAGATGGAAGGGAATAACGTATGGATCACGTTCCTTACGTCCATTATTCCGTTCGTTATCATCTTCATTCTGTTCTTCTTCCTGCTTAATCAGGCTCAAGGCGGCGGCGGTAAAGTGATGAATTTCGGCAAAAGCCGCGCCCGTCTTTATAATGAAGAAAAGAAGCGGATTACGTTTGACGACGTAGCCGGAGCCGATGAGGAGAAGCAGGAACTGGTCGAAGTCGTCGAGTTTCTTAAAGATCCCCGGAAATTCGCGGCGCTCGGCGCCAGAATTCCGAAGGGCGTCTTGCTCGTAGGCCCTCCGGGTACCGGTAAAACGCTGCTTGCCCGTGCGGTTGCCGGCGAAGCGGGCGTGCCGTTCTTCAGCATAAGCGGTTCGGACTTCGTAGAAATGTTCGTCGGTGTCGGGGCATCCCGGGTACGCGACCTGTTCGAGAATGCGAAGAAAAATTCGCCTTGTATTATCTTTATCGATGAGATCGACGCCGTCGGCCGCCAGCGCGGGGCCGGACTCGGCGGAGGACACGACGAGCGCGAGCAGACGCTTAACCAGTTGCTCGTCGAGATGGACGGCTTCGGGGCGAACGAAGGAATCATTATCGTTGCCGCTACGAACCGTGCGGATATTTTGGACCCTGCGCTTCTGCGTCCAGGCCGCTTCGACCGTCAAATTACGGTTGACCGTCCGGATGTCAAAGGCCGGGAAGCGGTACTCAAAGTCCATTCCCGCAACAAACCGCTTAATAAAGACGTTAAGCTTGACGCGCTTGCCCGTTACACAACCGGATTCAGCGGAGCCGATCTGGAGAACCTGATGAACGAAGCGGCATTGATCGCCGCCCGGCGCAGCCGCAAAGACATTTCGATGGATGAGGTCGAAGAGGCGTTTGACCGCGTCATCGTCGGCGTCCAGAAGAAAAGCCGCGTGATCAGCGATCGGGAGAAAAGAACGATTGCTTATCACGAAGCCGGACATGCGATTATCGGATATTACGAGAAGCATGCGGACGTTGTCCATAAAGTTACGATTATTCCGCGCGGCCGTGCAGGCGGGTACGTGCTCAGCATTCCGAAGGAAGGCGAGGATCGTCTGCTCGCAACCAAGTCGGAACTGCTTGACCGGATTACCGGTCTGCTCGGAGGACGAGTCGCCGAGGAGATGTTTATCGGCGAAATCGGCACGGGCGCCTATGATGACTTTAAGAAAGCGACAGCGCTTGCCCGCAGCATGATCGTCGAGTACGGCATGAGCGATAAGCTGGGACCGATGCAGTTCGGTAATACCCAGGGTCAAGTATTCCTTGGCCGCGATATCGGACACGATCAGAACTATAGCGATGCGATTGCTTATGAGATTGACAAGGAAATGCAGCATATTATCCGTTCGAGCTACGAGCGGGCCCGGGAAATATTGACCGAGTACACCGACAAGGTTCACTTGGTCGCTAATGCCTTGCTTCAGCGTGAAACGCTCGACAAAGATCAAATTATCGAGTTGCTTGAGAAAGGCGCGATCCAAGACACCGGTTCGAGCGAAAGTGCAACCGGAGCAGGATCTAAGGAAGACGAGCCGAAGGTCAACATCCAGACTCAGGATGAGAATACCGATTCCAACAAACTCGAGTTCGATAAAGAGAAAAAGGATGACAAGAAAGATAGCTAATATCGTTCGTTGTCAGGTTTCAGCCGGTCCCTTAAGGGGGCCGGTTGTTTTTTGTTTTTTATCTTGTATCGAAATGCCGAGCGCCTGCGTTATGCAGGGAAATAGGAACATTTTTATTCCCTATTGTTTAATTTTAGGCACCTTTTAAAAAGTTCACAAATAAAACCGTTTCCAACCAATTGACGAAATTTACCGTTGCGATTACGATTAGATCGTTAAAACCTTTTTTAACGATGTAAACGTGATGGGGGAGGAAATGAATGGGCAGCGAAGAGTTTGAACGCTTCCGCTCCGATTTGATGGAGAAGATGGCCCTGATGTTCGAGCAAGGCGGCCTGAGTCCGTTGGTCGGACGCATATACTCGCTGCTGATCTGTTCCCCCGAGCCGGTAAGTCTCCAGGAAATTGCCGAGAGGCTGGGTGTGACGAAGGCGGCTGTGAGCATCCAGGTACGATCGCTCGTAAGTCACGGGTTCTGTCTGAAACTGGCAAGGGGGAAAGACCGTAAGGATTATTACTGCGTCCCGGAAGACCACCTGCAAATCTCGATGCGAAGCGTTACCGAACGGCTGGCGCTCGATATGCAAAGAATCGAGGATACGCTCCGTAAACTTCCGGATTCACAATCGGTAAAGGAGGAAGAGAAGGCGGCGTTAGCCTCGCTGAAGCGGCGATTTATGGAGCTTGCGGCTTTTTACCGTGTCGTATTCCGCAGACTTGAGGGGATTGAGGAAGAGATGGAAAGTTTAATCCGTGAGATGCGTGCCGGCTCTGACCGGGACCCCATTTAGCGGGTAAGATAGAAACCGGACTTTAGTCTAGGAACACATACAGTCCGCAGCCCGTTTTGCGGTTAACGGTTCAATTTTACAATTAACTATGGAATACATAGCGGAATACTGGAGCAAGAAGAACAGACAAAAAGGCTACAGGTAAGATCGTATGGGAGGGATGAAACCGAATGATTCGCTTTACCGAATTTTCGATGAAAAACATCGCGGCGGTCATCATCATGATTATGCTGCTCACCGTCGGGGGAATCTATGCCACCGGTAAATTGAAGGTGGAAAGCATGCCGGATATCTCGTTTCCGGTCGTTATGGTGAACACCCAATACACGGCGCCGCCGAAAGACGTGCTCGAGCAAGTGACGAAGCCGCTCGAAAAATCGCTCACCGGTGTAAAAGGGTTGAAAAACTTAACGTCGAGCTCTGCAGACAATTTCTCGCAGATCGTCGTTGAACTGTCACAAGGCACAAGCCTCGACGATGCGAAAAAAGATATCGAGAGCCTCGTAGCCAACGTCAGACTTCCGCAAAGCGCGGAAAAGCCGAAGGTGCTGACATTCGGTTTCGCTTCTCAGCCGGTATACTACATGGCTGTATACGGCGAGAACGGGATGAACCAGACCGAGCTGGATAAGCTCTACAAAGATATTATCGTCCCCGGCTTTAACGAAATTCAGGGCATCGACCATATCGACTCGATCGGCAATCAGGAAGCGACGATGTCGATTCGCCTCGATGCAAGCGCCTTGAACCAATACGGATTGTCTCCTTCGCAAGTATCCGGCATGATTCAAGCTGCACTGCTCTCCAGTCCCGCAGGTACGGTGGACTTCGAAGGACGCACGCAGATGGTACGCGTTAAAGGTCAGATCGACACGGTATACAACCTGGACAATCTGGCGCTGACGACACCGCGCGGAGAAACGCTCCTTCTGAAACAAATCGCGAAAGTAGCCTCCATCACCGAAGCTCCGTTTATCGCCAGACTGGATAATAAACCGGCCATCGGTATTCACTTGTACAAGACGAAAGATGCTAACGCAGTCGAATTCGGAGCTGCCGCCGACAAGCTGATCAAGGGCTGGGAGCAGACGCTGCCGAATGTGAAGTTCCATTCAGTCTACAACGCCGCGACCGATATTCAGAATTCGATCGACGGCATGGTTAAGGAAGGCGCGCTGGGCGCGATCCTCGCCTCGGTAATGATTTTGCTCTTCCTTAGAAACTTTCGGATGACTATCATCGTTTTAGTCTCGATCCCGCTGTCCATTTTAATCACGCTGTTGTTTATGAGCTTTTTGGACATCTCGCTCAACATCATGACACTGGGCGGCATGGCGATCGCCGTCGGGCGGGTCGTGGACGACAGTATCGTCGTCATCGAGAATATTTACAGCCAATTGGTCAAAGCGCACGAGCGTAAGGAATCGATCATTAAGCTGGCTACCCAGCAAGTAAGCTCGGCGATCACCTCATCGACGATTACAACGGTTGGCGTATTCGCCCCGATCGCTTTCGTCGGAGGAGTCGTCGGTGAAGTGTTCCGGCCTTTCGCCCTGACGCTGGCCTGCGCGCTGCTTGCTTCGCTGCTGGTCGCTCTGACGGTCATTCCGATGATGGCCAAGATGATGGTGCTGAACCAAAAGAATTTGCCGTTCCACGACGAGAACCACGTCGGCAAAGTTGCCGGAGCGTACAAAAGTATGCTTGTCTGGTCTCTGAATCATAAAATCAAAACATTGCTGATTTCCGGACTACTCTTTTTATTATCGATTGTGCTGATCGTTCCGCAGCTTGCTATGACGTTCATGCCGGAAAGCCCATCGGACCGCCAAATGATTTTCACGCTGCAAATGCCGCGGGACACCTCGATGGACACGATGAACGCCAAGGTGATGCAAATTGAAGAGCAGATGCGCGAATCGAAAGACGCGATCGGCAATCCGCAGTTCACGTATATCGAATCGCTGGTCGGTTATGATTTCGGCAGCGAGCGGGTGCCGTATAAAACAACGATTTTTACTGAAGTGAGCAAAGACACGAACGCCTCGGAAGCACTGAAACATTACAAGCAATTGTTCCTAAGCGATATGCCAAAAGGCTCCAAGGTTGACGGACAGTTGATCTCGTTCTCCGAAGGCGGGGGCGGTAGCGACTTCTCTTACTCGCTGAAAGGCGACGATCTGCAAAACCTGCAGCATGCGGCTGCGGTGATCAAGGAAAAGATGCAGGAGTTCCCGGAGCTTCTGGAGATTAAAGATTCGCTGGGCGAATCGAAAATGGAAGTGGAAGTAACCGTAGACCAGAACAAAGCCCGCGTATACGGAGTGAACTCCGCCCAGGTGATGGAAGCCGTTCATTCTTGGACACGCAAAGAGGACCTCGGCGACATTAAGTTCGACAACATCACGTACGAAACGAAGCTGGAGTTGGACAAAGCGTCCAAAGACTCGATTCAGGACCTGGAGAATATACCGCTGCAGACCGCAATTGGGACGAGAATCGAGCTCAAGGATATCGCCAAGGTGCGGGAGATTGAAGCTCCAGTCAGCATCAGCCGGGAAAAACAGATGCAGGTGGTTAGCGTAACCGCCAAAATCGACAATGTCGACAAGGGCGGAGTCAGCGCCAAAGTGACGGCGGCCTTAGATACGATCGAGCTGCCGACCGGCGTAAGCCGCGAAGTAACGGGCGTATCGGAAGATATCGCCGAAAGCTTCAGCCAGATGTTCATGGCAATGGCTGCATCGATTTTCATCGTATATCTGGTTATGGTCCTTGCCTTCGGCAATGCCCGTGCACCGTTCGCCATTCTGTTCTCGCTGCCGCTCGCGGTAATCGGCGGATTGCTGGGGCTGCTCATGACCGGCGAATCGCTCAACGTTACGTCTCTGATTGGCTTCCTCATGCTGATCGGCATTGTCGTTACGAATGCGATCGTTCTGATCGACCGCGTCCAGCAGCTTAGAGAGCAAGATTATTCCGTACGCGACGCCTTGATCGAAGGCGGCATGGTGCGGCTCAGACCGATCATCATGACGGCCGGCGCGACGATTATGGCTCTTATGCCGCTTGCTCTCGGTCTCTCCAAAGGAACGATCATCTCGAAGGGCCTCGCGGTCGTCGTTATCGGCGGATTGACCACTTCGACCATATTGACGCTCGTAGTCGTTCCGATCGTATACGAACTCATTTTTGCCCGGCGTTCGAAGAAGATCAAGAAACCGAAGGAGCCAACCATCACGACCCCAGTGTCCGTATAAAAACGATGAATAAAGGAGTCAAGGCGAAGATGAGACAAAAACGGCATAAATCCAAATCATTTCGTCGTGGCGCCACGCTTGCAGCGGCGGTAGTTCTTACCGTCGCCGTCGCGGCGGGGTGCACGGCGGGAGGCGAGGCGCCGAAGCCGGCAGCGGCCCAGGAACAGACGATCAAGACGGTGAAAGTGCAGAAAATTACGAAGCAAAGCATCGGCGATCCGCTTGAGCAAGTTGCGGACGTAGTCGCCGCGACTCAACTGGACGTAGTCGCCAAGGCGGGCGGCGAGATCAAAGAGATTGTGAAAAAGCGCGGGGATCAAGTGACGGCTGGCGAAGTGCTGCTTAGACTCGATACGGTTGACGCGCAGCTGCAGAAAGAAAAAGTGGCACTCCAGCTGTACAGCAGCCAAGATGCTTTGAACAAGGCGAAGCAGGACTTGGCCAACAGCAAGACAGAGATGGCCAATAGCGTCAAAAAGATGGAGCAGGCGCTGCTCGACGTGACGAAAGCGTACAACAAGGCGAAAAACGACTACGATCAGGGATTAATCTCCAAGCCGCAGCTGGATCAAGCCGAAACGGCCTGGAAAAACCAGACGATGGACCTCGACTTGCTGAAGCAAAGGCAGAAGACGCTAGAGACGTCCGACAACTTGTCCGCTTTGGAAACTCAAGTACAATCCGCCTCCTTATCGATGAAGGAACTGGATCGGAGCCTTGAGAATCTGGAAGTGAAGGCGCCGGTGAGCGGCGTTTTGACGGAGCTTCCGCTCGTCGTCGGCCAGACGATTCAACCGGGGATGAAGGTCGGCCACCTGCAGCAAATGGATCCGATTCTCATTAAAGCCAACCTGACGGAAAATTCGGCCAATCTCGTCCGCGGCAAAACAGAGCTGGTTTATTACGTAGCGGGAAGCACAGAGAAGTCGAAGGCTCCGATCAAATATTTGTCTGGCTCGATGGATGCGCAAAGCAAATCGTATGAGCTCGAACTTGAAGTGGCGAATACGGACGGCAAGCTGAAGCCGGGTACAAAGGTACAAATCCAGCTGACCAGCGAGCAGGAGCAAATCGTCGTGATCGTACCTACGCTGACGGTAGTGCGTGAAGGCGGCGACTCGTTCGTCTTCGTACTCGTGGGCGACACGGTCGAGAAACGGAAAGTGCAGCTCGGACGTCTGAACGAAATGAACCAGGAAGTGATCTCCGGCGTCAAAGAAGGAGAGCAGCTTGTCGTATCCGGGCAAAACCAATTGAAGGATAAAGAAAAAGTACAGCTTGCCGAATCGAAATAAAGGTTCTACATAAGCAGCGAAATGGAGGAAGACCCAGTGAAACCGACTTGGAAGAAATCTTTGACCGCAGCTATGCTCAGCGCTTCTCTCGTATTAACGGTATCTCCTGCCCTAATTATGGCGGCAGACGGCACGGTTGCAGCCCAAAATGTTCGCGGGCAATACCAACTGACCTCCGTCATCCGGGCGGACGTAAAAAGTATCATCAATGAACGGGTCGCGGACAACACCCGGATTGGCGCTGTTGTGCGTCTATATAATGAGGGCTCCCGCGTAACGCGGGTGCCGGATTATGAAATGCGTGTCAAGACCGCGGATGGAATCGAGTATACGCTAAAGCCGAGCGTGACGAACGCCAAGGCGATTCAGCCGAAAGAAAAAGTGGAGCTCAGCTACATGCTGGTTCTCGATTACGAGAGTGCGGCGGGGATCACCGACCTGTCGTGGATTGAAGTGGACGAATATGTGTATCCGAAGCTGGAAACGGCCGTCCTTACCGTACCGGTTGCTGAAGCGGTATGGAGCGGCAACGATTCGGCGATTACCGGGCAAGACGCTCTGAAGCGCTGGGGAGAGCCGTTTAAGCTCCAGGTTTTGTCCGAGACGCTTCAATTCACTCCGGTTACGTTGATTAGCGAGAAAACACCTCAAGGGCCAGTGACGGTTGTTACACTGATCGCCGAAAATACGGGAAGCCGTACGGAAACGGTGCCTGAATTCCGTTTGGACGGCAAATCCGACTCCAGAGCTTATCCGGGCAGACGGGTTCAAACAAACGTCGAGTTGAAGCCGGGAGAGAAAAAGTACATTCATTACGGCATCTTAACCGAAAACAATGTTACGCTGACGAGCCTGAACGTCCTGACGCCGGAAACGTACGTTCAGATCGGACCGGACAACCAGCCGTCTGTCGAATCGTATGCGGTCGGTCGGATTAATGTGCAGCTTCCGCAAAAGGATACGGTGGATGTGAGCATGCTTCCGGCTTACGAGCTGCGCGACCGCATCCAGTTTGACCCGATGAGCAAGCTGATCGACAAAGAAACGGAAATATCGCTTGTGGATTTGAGCATGAACGAATCGGAATCATCCGGCTATAATACCGTTATCGCGAAATTCATGGTTAAAAATACCGGAGAGCGCCCTGTGCCGTTGCCGGCGTTCCAGACCGAGCTGACGAATGCCGACGGATTCCGGTATTCCGGCACGCGCCAGACGACGACAGTCGAACAGCTCGCTCCGAAGCTTGCCTATGTAGTCAATTATTCGTTCGCGGTTCCGTCCTCGGAGAAGGGCGACGATCTGCTGATGAAGATTACCGACAACCAGACGGTCGCCCCGTACAACATCCCGATCGGCGGCTTCAAGACGGCTGTATCGATCGACCAGCCGGATGACGACATCCTTTCCTTCTATCCTTATGAAGTGAAGATGAATTACTGGTCGATTTCCTCTATGTTCAGCGCGGCTGGTTATATGTATAAAATGAAAATGGACATCGATATCAATACGGTCGACGATATCGTATCGGATACGAATGCTTCGAATATGACCATTGAGCTGCATGATACGCGCGGACGTCTGATTGCTTCTCAAACGCTTCCGTTCGCCGGTATGAACAAGCTGGTCAGCGGAGCTCAACATATCACTTTCGACAATCTGAGAACGGATCAGTTGGAATGGCCGCTCACGATCAAAATTTACGAATCGGTACAAACGCCGAACGGTGTTGCCAAACGTCTAGTTAAAACAATGAAGCAATAAGCCGAAAACGATCATGTCGTTCCGTCCCGGCCAGTAATGGCCGGGATATCTTGTATTTCTGCGCTTTTTTCCCGTTGACAGCGCCAACGCCGTTGTGTAAATTAGGTGTAAACTCATAATGAAACTTAACCGGTCCGGCTGCTCCGCAGTTCCTGAAACTGCATCTATTACGGTCGCCGTGTTTGGATCATACTAGTCCTATGCATATGCGTGAACTTTTTCACGTGTTGCCACGAAGGGAAGGATACGGATGGAAGCTCTAGCGCTTGAGCGCAAGGCGGAGCAAACCCGCGAACTGAAAGAACGTTTAGCCGTATTGAAGAAAGAGCGCAATGCCATCATCCTGGCGCACTACTACCAGAGGGATGAGATTCAGGAAGTCGCCGACTTTCGCGGGGATTCGTTTCTGCTTGCCCAGAAGGCGGCCGAGACGGACGCGGACACAATCGTATTTTGCGGCGTTCATTTCATGGGGGAAAGCGCCAAAATTTTGGCACCGAACAAGACGGTGCTTATTCCGGATGAACGTGCAGGCTGCCCGATGGCCGACATGGTCAACGTAGAGGGGCTGAAGGCATTGAAGAGCCGTCATCCGAACGCGGCTGTCGTCACCTATATCAACTCCTCCGCCGAGATTAAAGCGGAGACCGATATTTGCTGTACATCGGCCAACGCGGTGAAAGTCATCCAGTCTGTCGACACCGACGAGATTATTTGGGTGCCGGACAAAAACTTGGGCGACTACGTTTCCAAATTTACAGATAAGAAAATGATCATCTGGGAAGGGTATTGCAACACGCACGATATGCTTAGCGTCAAAGACGTCATGGAGATGAAAGCGCAATATCCGGACGCTCAATTTGTCGTGCACCCGGAATGCCGTCCCGAGGTTGTGAAGCTTGGGGATTTTGTAGGAAGCACGACCGCCATTATTAAATATTGCAAAGAATCCGACTGCCAGCAGTTTATTGTCGGCACCGAAGACGGAACGGGATATCAACTTCGCAAGGACAGCCCGCACAAAACGTTTCACTTCGCTACCAAATTTCTCGTATGCCCAAACATGAAAGTAAACAACTTGAAAAAAGTCGTCAAATGTTTGGAGACGATGCAGCCGCAAATTTACGTTCCGCCTCATGTTGCGGAAAAAGCGAAATTGTCCTTGGAGCGCATGTTACAGGTTAAGTAGCATGCGCTACTCTCTTGTCTTGTAGGTGATGGATATGGTGCCGCGTTATTTGATCGATTTTGCGCTGGACGAGCTGGCGCACGAAGAAACCGATTGTTTGGTCATCGGAGCTGGAATTGCCGGCCTGTTTACAACGATCCGTGCGAGCGAGACGGATCGCGTACATATTATCACGAAGCCGAAGTCGCTTCTGGAGAGCAACACCCGCTACGCGCAAGGCGGTATAGCGGCCGTCATATCGGACGAAGACTCACCCGATTACCACCGCCAGGATACGCTGGTCGCGGGAGCGGGGCTTTGCGACAACGTAGCAGTAGACATCTTAGTGGATGAAGGGCCCGAAGGAGTCAAGGACCTGATCCGGCTCGGCACCCAGTTCGATCTTGAGAACGGGGAGCTGGCGCTGACCAAGGAAGGCGGCCACAGCCAAAGACGGATTTTGCACGCGCATGGCGATGCGACCGGCGCGGAGATCGTAAGGGCGCTATCCAATCAAGCGAAGCAAAATCCGAACGTTACCGTGTGGGACGATCATTTTGTGATTGATCTTGTCGTCACTGGCGGTGTGTGCCATGGTGCCATTGTACAGAAGCCGGACGGGCAGCGTGTATTTGTGCGCGCCAAGGCGACGATCCTGTGCTCCGGCGGAGCGGGACAGCTGTACCGGTATACGACGAACCCGGAGATTGCTACGGGGGACGGAATCGCAATCGCTTACCGGGCCGGCGCCGTCATACGTGATGTTGAGTTTATTCAGTTTCATCCAACAGCGTTATGTTATCCGGGAGCTCCGCGTTTTCTGATTTCCGAAGCGGTCAGAGGGGAAGGGGCCGTTCTTCGCAATATCAGGGGCGAGCGGTTCATGGACAAGATTCATCCTCTGCAAGAGCTTGCCCCCAGGGATATCGTGGCCCGGGCGATCGTAAATGAAATGGAACTTACGAAGTCGACTTTCGTATATATAGATATTACTCACGAGCCGGCCGATTTGGTGAAGCACCGGTTTCCGAACATCTACGAATTTTGTTTGAATTACGGGCTCGATTTGACGACCGACTGGATTCCGGTCGCGCCGGCCGCGCATTATATGATGGGCGGAGTGAAAACCGACCTGAACGGGGAAACTTCAGTCAAGCGTTTGTACGCATGCGGAGAAGTGTCGTCTACCGGCGTCCACGGGGCGAACCGGCTTGCGAGCAACTCGCTGTCCGAAGCGATCGTATACGGCCGCCGGATTATCGAGCATATCCGCACTTTGCCGCCGCTTCCGGACACCCCGCCGATCGTAGAGCGGAGCCACCGTCCCGAGCATCCGATGCAGGCGATCGTAGAGAAACGGTTGAAGCTGCAAAAGGTCATGCTGCGTTATGTCGGACTGAAGCGAAGCGCGGCTGGATTGCAAAAAGGGCTTGACGAGCTGAAGCGTCAGCTGCCGATCTACGAGACCTGCTTGACGAAGCGCGAAGAGTACGAGTTTGCGAACCTGCTTACTTTGGCTATGTTGACCACGGAAGCTGCACTGAACCGGGAGGAGAGCCGGGGCGGGCATTTCCGCGAAGATTTTCCCGAGAAGGACGACCGGAACTGGCGCAAGCATATACAACTCCACCGCGAGTACGGAATGACGGAGGAACCGATCCATGATGATTAATACAGATCAACTGACTGGGCAAATACGTTTGTGGCTGGAAGAAGACATCGGTATGGGCGATGTAACCACCATGACAACCGTACCTTTAGACTCGCAGTCTAAAGGTATTATTCATGTTAAGGAATCCGGTATCGTAGCCGGGATGTCCGTAGCGGAGCAAGTGTTTCGCGTCGTCGATCCGTCTCTTCTCTTTCTCGCCGTCCAGCAGGACGGAACGTACGTGGAGAAAGGCACGGTTTTGGCGGAGGTGACGGGCAGCACGCGCAGCATCCTGCTCGGCGAACGGCTGGCGCTTAATCTGCTGCAAAGAATGTCGGGCATCGCCACCCGCACCCGTCAATATGTCGATGCTCTGGAAGGAACGCCGGTCCGGCTGGTCGATACCCGCAAGACGACGCCCGGACACCGGATGCTGGAGAAATACGCGGTCCGCGTAGGCGGGGGCCACAATCACAGATTCGGGCTTTACGACGCGGTTATGATCAAGGACAATCATATTAAGGGAGCGGGCGGGGTCAAGCAGGCCATCATCGCCGCCCGTGCGCACATTCCGCATACGATGAAAATCGAAGTCGAAGTCGAACGGTTCGACCAGCTGGACGAAGCGCTGGAGGCCGGAGCGGATATTATTATGCTGGATAATATGAAGCCGGCCGATATGAAGAAAGCCGTCGACATCATTAAAGCGCGGGCTCCGCACATTATAATAGAAGCTTCCGGAAATGTGACGCTGGAGACGATTAAGGATATCGCCTTATCCGGAGTGGACGTAATCTCCGTAGGCCGGTTGACGTATTCCGTACAGGCGATCGACATCAGCCTGGATTTGAACGAGAAAAAGGTGGGGCCGGCATGATTCTCGTCGTGGATGTAGGCAACACGAACATCGTGCTCGGCATCTATGAGCAGAAGAAGCTGCTGCACCATTGGCGGCTCAGTACGAACCGTTCGGCCACAGTCGACGAATACGGGATGATGGTTCATAATTTATTTCGCCATGCAGGCATCTCCGAAGACCGGATCGAAGGAGTCGTGATCTCTTCCGTCGTTCCGCCGCTTATGTTTGTGCTCGAAAGCTTATGTTTAAAATATATAGGAAAAAAACCGCTCGTCGTCGGTCCGGGCATGAAGACCGGGCTCAATCTGCGGATCGAAAATCCCCGCGAAGTCGGTGCCGACCGGATTGTAAATGCCGTTGCCGGTATCGAACTGTACGGACCTCCGCTGATCATTGTCGATTTCGGTACGGCTACGACTTACGATTACATCGACGAGCGGGGGCAGATGCTCGGCTGCGCGATCGCTCCGGGAATCGGCATATCGACCGAGGCGCTGTACGAGAAAGCGGCGAAGCTGCCACGTATCGAACTGGTCCGGCCCAAAAGCACGGTCGGCCGCAATACGGTATCCGCGATGCAAGCGGGCATTATTTTCGGCTATGCCGGTCAGGTCGACGGGATCGTCCAACGGATGCGGGAAGAATTCAATCCGGATGCGAGAGTCATCGCTACAGGCGGATTAGCCGATTTGATTGCCGGGGAATCCCGGACGGTCGAAACGGTTAATCCGCTGCTCACCCTGCAAGGCCTGCAAATCATCTATGAACGAAACCGATAAGGATCTGGAACTTATCAAGGTTTCTTCTATCGGCATAGCTTGCCGCACCTTGGCAAGGAAGGAGCCGCTACTTACAGAACATTCATATACACAATAGCTCCTAAGTCGAAATTCGAAAGGAAACGAAACCATGCAAGATTATTTAATACGCGCTACCGCGTTTGATGGTAAACTCCGGGCATTTGCCGCGAATACTACAGGAATCACCCGGGAACTGCAGCGCAGACACGACACGACGCCTGTAGCGACGGCGGCGCTAGGCCGGACCGCAACCGCGGGCGTAATGATGGGCGCGATGCTGAAGGGCGAAGAACGGCTTACGATACAAGTAAAAGGCGATGGACCGATCGGTCAAATCGTCGTGGATGCCGATGCGAAGGGCGAAGTAAGAGGGTACGTCGACAATCCCCATGTCGATTTGCCTTTGAACGAACGCGGCAAGCTGGACGTATCCGGTGCGGTAGGGGAAGGCTACCTGCATGTCATCAAAGATCTGGGCTTGAAGGAGCCTTACCGCGGAAGCATACCGATTGTCTCCGGAGAACTCGGCGAAGATTTTACGTATTATTTCGCCAAATCGGAGCAGACCCCTTCGGCAGTAGCGTTAGGCGTACTGGTCGCAACCGATTATTCGGTTCAAGTATCGGGCGGATTTATTTTGCAGTTGCTTCCCGGACTTGAAGAGGAAGAGATAGCGGAGATCGAGCAGAAGCTGGCTAAACTCCCCCCTATTACGACCCTGATGGCTGGAGGAGAAGATTTGGAGGAGGTGCTGAAGCGTATGGTGGATTCCGTCACGATCTTGGAACGGACCGATATCCGCTTTCAGTGCAAATGCTCCAGAGAGCGCGTCGAACGAACCTTGCTTAGCCTAGGTCGCGAGGAGATCGAGCAAATCATACGCGAGGACGGTAAAGCCGAGCTGGTCTGCCATTTCTGCAACGAAGCGTACGCATATAACGGCGAGCAGCTCCATAGTCTGTTGGAGAGACTGCCTAAAGGATAAAGAGACCAGATATGGGGAGAATTTTCGGATGCGGAGCTTAAAACTGCTGTGGGGTGTCATTGGCGTTTTGTTTACAGCCGTTGTCGTGCTGGCCGTGCTGCTGCTTGTCCGCAGCGGTGCACAAACGCCTCAGACGGGCGAACCGCCGTCCCGTCCTCAGCCTGCGGACCCGGGAGAATCATCGAAGACGGTCGCCGTTATCGGCAGCCGGTCGATTACCAAGGAAGAGCTGCAGCACCGGCTGGAGGACAAATACGGTACAGAGCTGCTCGGGATTCTGTTGGATCGCGAGGCTATACGGCAGGAAGCGGAGCAGAAAGGGTTGTCGGTCAGCCGGGAAGAAATCGATGCTGAATTGAAGCGGATGCAGGAGGGGTACGAGAGCGAGGAGCAATTTTACTTATCGATGAAAACCCAGCTTGGTCTTACCAAAGCGGAACTGAACGAAGATGTGTATTACAAGCTCCTTCTGGAACATATCGCTACTAGCTCCATACAAGTTTCCGAAGCTGAAATCGATGGTTACATCAAGCAGCATCCGGAAGAGTTCAGAAGCTACATGCAGTTTAATCTGTTCAAAATCGAAGTGAAGACCAAGGAAGAAGCGGCGCAGATCGTGAAAGACGTTCAGAACGGCGCGGATTTTGCTTCGTTGGCTCGGAAACTGTCGATTGACCAGGCGACAGCTCCAAAGGGCGGAGATCTCGGATGGGTGGAAGAAAACGATCCGTTCCTCCAGCCGTTTCTGCTGGAAGCCGCCAAAAACTTGAAGCAGGGCGAGGTAAGCAAGCCGATCGCGCTGAAAAGCAGCTTTGCCGTCGTTCTGCTTAAGGATAAAAAAGTCGTGAACAAGACCGTCGATACGGCAACCCGCAATTACATCCGCAAGGAACTGGCACTGCAAAGAGCGGTCCCGCTCAAAGAAATCGTAAAATCGCTCAGACAAAAATTTAATGCGGAAATCCTAATTCCGGACTTCCGATAATTGGGTGAAAAGGCGCATTTCCTAGTTGACATCCGCGTTGCGTGTTGGTAAGATGAAAGTAATAAAGCCGACAAAATCGCTCGGAATAATGATGGATGTTCATTCGGGAGGGTAAACACATGGCGAAATTGGTACAAAGCATTACTCAATTGATCGGGAACACTCCGCTGGTCCGGTTAAACCGGATCGTTCCGGAGGATAGCGCTGAAGTTTATGTCAAGCTTGAATTCCAAAATCCCGGTGCCAGCGTCAAAGACCGGATCGCCATCAGCATGGTGGAAGTGGCCGAGCGTGAAGGCAAGCTGAAGCCGGGCGATACGATTATCGAGCCAACTAGCGGCAATACCGGGATCGGCCTTGCGATGGTAGCGGCTGCCAAGGGATACAATGCCATTCTGGTTATGCCGGAGACGATGAGTGTAGAGCGCCGCAACCTGCTTCGCGCTTACGGAGCCCAGCTCGTGCTGACGCCGGGACCGGAAGGAATGAAGGGCGCGATTAAGCGTGCGGAAGAGCTGCTCGCCGAAAATCCGACCTACTTCATGCCTCAACAATTCAAAAACCAGGCTAATGTGAAAGTACACACCGAAACGACAGGGCCGGAAATCGTCGAAGCGATCCAAGCGCATGACGGCCAGTTGGACGCGTTCGTATCTGGGATCGGTACAGGCGGTACGATTACAGGAGCCGGCAAAGTGCTTCGCGAAAGCTTCCCGAACATTCAAATTTACGCGGTGGAGCCGTCCGCTTCTCCGGTGCTGTCCGGAGGTAAACCGGGACCGCATAAGATTCAAGGAATCGGCGCCGGCTTCGTACCGGATATTTTGGACACCGAGGTATACAACGAAGTTATCGCGGTCGACAACGAGGATGCGTTCGAGACGTCCCGCCGTGTGGCGAAGGAAGAAGGCATTCTTGGCGGTATTTCCTCCGGCGCGGCGATTTTCGCAGCCCTGAAGGTAGCGAAGCAATTGGGCAAAGGCAAGCGCGTCGTCGCAATCGTTCCAAGCAACGGCGAACGGTACCTCAGCACGCCGCTGTACCAGTTTGACGAATAAGATAGCTGCAAGCCCCTCTACGGAGGGGTTTTGTTTGTTGAGGCCCGGAATGCCTTTTGCCGGCGGCGGCAGCCTCTTCTATAGCGCGAATATAGTTCTGCGAAAGGCTTCGATGGATGCTTTTCTTGTGGTATCATAGTAGCAAGCTGTCCGGATGTGCTCAGAAGCTGCAGACGGACAAAGAAGGATACGGATCGTTAATGTACTGTGGCGGGGGTCGCCGCATGTCTTGGAGGAGGCGCCGGTTTGATTTTCACTTCGCTTGAGCAATGGGAGCAGTGGGCGGTTCAATATGAAAACGTCCCTTATATACACAAATTTCCTGACGCGCAAGGTGTACCCGCATCATGGGAGCCTTTCTGGAAACGTTGCTCCAAGCCTTCCTTCGTACTCGAAAGCGGGAAGAGCGGGAGGTACACTTATTTTGGAGCGGATGCGGTGGCGGCGGTATCCGGCAAGGGGAACGAAGCGGTCATTACCGATTACGCCGACGATACCGGCGTTCGTCTCCCAGAAGGCCGGCGGCGGACCGTTACCGGGAATCCGCTGCATATCGTCAAACAGTCGCTGCGGCCCTACCGGGCGCCGGCTGTTGAAGGTGTTCCGCCATTTGCCGGAGGCTGTGTCGGGTTCTGGTCCTACGATATCGCCCGTTCGATCGAACGGCTGCCGGAGCAAGCCGAGGATGACCTGAAGCTGCCGGATTACGATTTCATGATGATGCGCCGCATATGGACGTACGATCTGCAGGAGAAGGCGTTATACTGTTCCGTTCATACGTATGTCCCGTATGACGGTCGCGATTCGGATTGGACGGCGAGGCTGGCTTCCCTCTATCGGGAGGCTGCCGATGAAGCGGAGCGTATGGCGGCGATGTGGAATGAAGCCGCGATGGAAGCGGCCTCCGACGAAGCGGTGATGCAGCGCATCCGGTCGTTCGAATCGGTTACCCGCGAGCAGGCGCTGGCGATTGATGTAGAATCCATCCCGGGAATCGAGATCGCTTTTCCAAAACCGCAATATATGGAGGCGGTCCGGCAAATTCAGCGATATATCGCCCAAGGGGACGTCTTTCAGGTGAACTTGTCGGTTCGCCAAAGCCGTCAGGTGGAACGCGAGCCTGAGCAGATCTACGAGTGGCTGAGACTATTGAACCCTTCTCCATATATGGGACTTCTGCGGTATCCGGAGTACGATCTGGTGTCCGGTTCTCCGGAACTGCTGGTGCGGAGCGCGGACGGCGTCGTAGAGACACGGCCGATCGCCGGCACGCGGCCGCGAAGCAGCAACGAGAGTGAAGACCGGCGGCTGGCCGAAGAGCTGATCTCGGATGAGAAGGAACGTGCCGAGCATATTATGCTCGTCGATTTGCTGCGAAACGATCTTGGGCGCGTCTCCCGCTACGGTACTGTAAAAGTTACCGACCTGATGGTCGTTGAAATGTATTCCCATGTCATGCATATCGTTTCTCATGTACGGGGGATACTGGCGGAAGGCAAGGATGCGTTCGACGTTATCGCGGCTACGTTTCCCGGAGGGACGATCACAGGAGCTCCGAAGATTCGCACGATGGAGATTATCGAGGAACTGGAGCCCGTCCGGAGAGGGCCGTACACCGGTTCGATCGGCTGGATTGACTACAATGGCAATATGGAATTAAATATAGTTATCCGGACGCTGATTATGCGGGGCGGGACCGGGTATGTCCAATCGGGCGCGGGCATCGTGATCGATTCGGACCCGGAGCGAGAATTTGTAGAATCGCTGAACAAAGCCAAAGCGCTGTGGAAAGCGGTCCTTTATAGCGAGAATGCGAGGAGCTGAGCCGAGATGATTCTGGTCATCGACAATTACGATTCGTTTACTTACAATTTGGTGCAATATTTGGGGGAGATCGGGCAGGAGGTTGTCGTCCGCCGCAACGATCAGATCGATTTGGCCGGCATCGAGGAGCTGAACCCGGACCATATTCTGATCTCGCCGGGACCGTGTACGCCGAATGAAGCGGGGATCAGCCTGGCGCTGATCGACCGGTTCAAGGGCAAGATTCCGATTTTGGGCGTATGCCTCGGACACCAATCGATCGGACAAGTATTCGGCGGCGAAGTGATTCGGGCGGAGAAGCTGATGCACGGCAAAACATCGGAAATTTTCCACGACGGCAAAACGATTTTCACAGGGATTCCGTCTCCTTATACGGCGACCAGGTACCATTCTCTAATTGTGCGCAGAGAGACGCTCCCGGATTGTCTGGAGATTTCCGCCGAGACGAAGGACGGCGAGATTATGGGGCTGCGCCATAAAGAATATCCGATCGAAGGCGTCCAGTTCCATCCCGAATCGATCATTACCGATCATGGGCTCACGCTGCTGCGCAATTTCATAGGAATCACGGCGGCGAGCGGAGCGGGCAGATGAAGATCGCTTTAAACGGACGGATATGCGAAGAGAAGGAAGCCGTGATCTCCGTGTACGATCACGGCTTTTTGTACGGATTAGGACTGTTCGAGACGTTTCGCACCTATGGCGGACGTCCGTTTTTGTTGGAGGAGCATCTTCGGCGTCTGTCCGCCGGCTGCGAAGAGCTCGGTATCCGCTATGTGCCGGACCCGGCGGAGGCGGCGAAGTTGATCGGGCAGTTGCTGTCGGACAACGGCTTGGCGGATGCCTACATCCGGTTGTCCGTATCGGCAGGAGTCGAGCAGCTTGGTCTTCCGGCGGCCGACTACGAGAGTCCGAACGTTATTTTATATATGAAGCCGCTCCCTCCGCGGGACCCGCTCGTGTACGAGCACGGCAAAGCGATCCAGCGGCTGGCGCTGCCGCGCAACAGTCCGGAAGGAACGGTGCGGTTCAAATCGTTCCACTACATGAACAATATTTTGGCGAAACGGGAGATGCGCTCCTACCCTTGGGCTTCCGGAGCGGAGGGGATTTTTCTGGACGGACAAGGTTATGTCGCCGAAGGGATTGTAAGCAATCTGTTCTGGATTCGCCAAGGAGTTGTCTTCACCCCGTCGCTGGATACCGGGATCTTGCCGGGGATCACGCGGGACTACGTAATCGGGGCGGCGGCCCGGACCGGAATGGTTGTAAACGAGGGATTGTACGCCTGGGAAGAGGTTATGCAGGCGGATGAAGCGTTCCTGACCAACTCCGTGCAAGAGTTGGTTCCGGTTTGCCGGGGGTACGACGGTTCAGGGCGCGTGTCGGCGATCGGTCAAGGCGTCCCGGGGCCATGGACTCGGGAACTGATGGAGGAATACCGGACGGCGGCGGTCCGCGAATAGCCTGAAGCAGTTTATCTTCAGAGAGGAGAACAACTACTGATGGAATCACCTATGCAGCTTCCAAGTGCGGGTAACGGCTCGTTCGGCTTCCCGGCTTCGCGCTATATCGGGAAACGAACCCTAAAGTGTCGAAATGTGGAGCTTGCTCTCGGCGAGCGTACCCTTATTATGGGCATATTGAATGTGACGCCCGATTCGTTCTCCGACGGAGGGAACTTCAATTCCGTAGAGAAGGCAGTCGAACGTGCGTTCGCCATGGTGGAAGAGGGAGCGGACATCATCGATATCGGAGGGGAATCGACCCGGCCGGGCTTTGCACAGGTATCGCCGCAAGAGGAATCGGACCGCGTCATACCGGTCATCCGCTCGCTGACCGAAGCCGGACTGACCGTGCCGATCTCGATCGACACGTACAAGCCGGAGGTGGCCAGGGGAGCTTTGGAGGCCGGAGCTCATATTCTGAACGATATATGGGGGCTTAAGCACGACCCGGAGATGGCCAGACTGGCGGCGGAGTACGACTGTCCGGTTATCGTGATGCACAACCGCCCTGAACCCGTGTACGACCATTTTGAGACGGACGTCGTCGCAGATCTAATGGAAAGCATCTCGATTGCACAGAGCGCCGGAGTACGGGACGAGCAGATAGTGCTCGATCCCGGGATCGGTTTCGGCAAAACATATGAGCATAACCTTCAACTGATGAACCGGCTCCATCTGATTACGGCGCTCGGTTTTCCGGTGCTGCTCGGCACGTCCCGCAAAAGCATGATTCAAAAGACGCTTGGCGTCCCCGCAGCCGATGCTCTGGAAGGTACTGCGGCTACCGTAGCGCTCGGGGCCGCCCAAGGATGCGCCATCATGCGCGTTCATGACGTTAAGGCGATGAAACGGGTGGCCCTCATGACGGACGCGATGATCATCAGGTAAGCAACTACTGTAGATAGGCGGTGTTAGTTATCGATACAATGCGATTGTCACGCATGCAGTTTTACGGCTATCACGGCGTGTTCCCCGAGGAAAATAAACTGGGACAGCGATTTTATGTCGATCTGGAGCTGTCGCTGGATTTATCCAAAGCCGGACAGACGGATGACTTGGAGCAGACGGTCAATTATGCGGAAGTATACGAACGGGTGAAACGGATCGTCGAAGGCAAACCGTTCCGGCTGATCGAAGCGTTGGCCGAAAACGTTGCATCGGATGTCCTGCATCAGTATACTAGTGTAAATGACGTCACGGTTCGTGTGGTGAAGCCGCATCCGCCTTTCGACATTCATTTCGACGGCGTTACTGTAGAAATCAACAGGAAGCGGGCATCGATATGACGGAATCGGGAGCAGGGCAACAAGCTGCCGGCCGCAGGAGCGATCGCCTTCCAACGAAGGAAGCGTATATCGGCATCGGTTCCAATATAGGGGATCGATCGCTATATTTAACGGAGGCTGTCCGCGGGCTGGAGCATCATCCCGAGGTCGAGATCGTCCGTTTATCGGACATTTACGAGACGGAGCCGGTCGGTTATGCCGACCAGGGACCTTTTCTGAATATGGTGGCCGTCGTTCAGACATCGCTGTCGCCATCGTCGTTGCACGAGCATATGAAACAAATCGAGGATCGGCTCGGCCGCGTCCGCACGATCCGTAACGGTCCCCGGACCGTCGATTTGGACCTGCTGCTGATGGACGATACCGAACTTCGGGAACCGGAGCTGATCGTCCCTCATCCTCGCATGTGGGAACGGGCTTTCGTACTGGTTCCTCTCCAGGACGTCTCGCAGGGCCGGCCGCATTTGATCGCATCGATTGCCGCACACCTGGATACACTGGATGGAAAGGAAGGCGTTAAGCGTTGGAGCAATATCAATTGGCGCAACGCGTCCGGGCGTTCAGAAAGCTGAAAGGCTATACGCAGGACGAACTGGCTAAGCAATTAGGCGTTTCCATCGCCGTTCTGGGTTCCATTGAGAGGGGGACCCGAAAGGCGGACGGGAAAATGTTGCATAAAATATCGGGAGTGCTCGGCATCAGCGTGGATGAATTGATGCCTGATCCTTCCGGAACGGAAAGGAAGTGAATGATGAAATGCTGCAAATCGGAAACGTAACCGCACCCAACCAAGTCGTACTTGCACCAATGGCGGGCGTATGTAACCCCGCGTTCCGGCTGATCGCCAAAGAATTCGGCTGCGGGCTTGTCTGCGCGGAGATGGTGAGCGACAAAGCGATCCTGCACGGCAACCGCAAGACGATGGATATGCTGTTCGTGGACGAGCGGGAGAAACCGCTCAGCCTGCAAATATTCGGCGGCGATACAGAGACGCTTGTTGAAGCAGCCAAATATGTGGACGAAAATACGAACGCGGACATTATCGATATCAACATGGGGTGTCCGGTCCCCAAAATAACGAAGTGCGACGCAGGCGCCCGCTGGCTGCTTGATCCCGGCAAAATCGAGAAGATGGTGACCGAGGTCGTCCGTTCGGTGAGCAAACCGATTACGGTCAAGATGCGGATCGGCTGGGACGAGGATCATATCTACGCCGTACAAAACGCCAAGGCGGTCGAGAACGGCGGAGGCTCCGCAGTCAGCGTTCACGGTCGTACCCGGGTCCAGATGTATACCGGTAAGGCCAATTGGGATATTATTAAAGAAGTTAAGCAAGCGGTCCGTATTCCCGTGATCGGAAACGGAGATGTGGCAACCCCCGAGGACGCGAGACGGATGCTCGACCAGACCGGAGTGGACGGGGTGATGATCGGCCGCGCTGCGCTTGGCAATCCGTGGATGCTCTACCGGACGATCCGTTATCTCCGGGACGGAGAGCTGCTGCCGGAGCCGGACGGCAATGAGAAGATCCGTATCGCCGTTCTTCATCTGGACCGGCTGGTGGCGCTGAAAGGCGAACATGTGGCGGTTAAGGAAATGCGCAAGCATATGGCGTGGTATTTGAAGGGACTTCAAGGCTCCGCGAGAGTGAAGGAAGTGCTGATGGAGCAGAGCCGCCGGGACGATATGGTCCATACGTTGTATGAGTTCGTCGCAGGTTTGGACGATTCGGGCGGAAATGCGGAGCAAAAGGCTGAGCTTGTGCATTAAAAGCGCTTAAATGAAGGCTGAGGGCGAACTTTGGCTGTCGTTGACATTTCTGGCGGGTTGAAATATAATCAATCAAAGATGATCAGCCCGGAACCGTTGAAAACACTGGAAAAAAAGTCATCTGACCCGTTCCCCGCTAATATATTAAATTTGTGAATTCATACCGAATAATCGATCGATTTGCAGGTTGAAAATCTTCACACGACGGGAGATTTACAATATGAACGATAAAGAAGTTCTTCTCACACAAGAAGGTCTCAAGAAGCTCGAGGAAGAGCTTGAGCATCTTAAATCGGTGAAACGCCGCGAAGTGGCCGAGCGGATTAAGGTCGCCATTGGATATGGAGATATCAGCGAAAACTCGGAGTACGAGGATGCCAAGAACGAACAGGCCTTCATTGAAGGACGTATCATTACGCTCGAGAAGATGCTTCGCAACGCACGAATTATCAACAACGACGAAGTCGATACCGATGCAGTTAACGTAGGATCGATCGTAACCGTTGAAGATCTGGAGTTCGGCGAGACGGTGGAATATGCAATCGTAGGCACGGCGGAGTCGGATCCGTTCCAGAACAAGATCTCGAATGAAAGCCCTGTAGGCAAGGCGCTGCTTGGCAAGAGAAAAGATTCGATCGTCGATGTTCAAGTTCCCGCCGGCGTCATCCAATATAAAATTATCGATATCAAGAAGTAAGCGAATCGCCTGCAGCAGGATGATCGCTAGTTTAAAAAAAAGCTTCCGCCGGAGGCTTTTTTGTTTCAAACGAAACCGGGCACCCTATTAGGAGATGAGTACAAGTGAGTCAAGAGCTGGAACTGAACGAAAACGAACTGCTGGTCATACGACGCAACAAGCTGGACGAGCTGAGGGGGCTTGGCATCGATCCGTTTGGACAGAAGTTCGAGCGAACCCATCACGCGAAGCAAGTGCTGGAGCTATACGACGGTATGACCAATGAAGAGCTGGAAGCCCAAAGCGCAGTCGTCACGCTGGCCGGACGCATCATGCAGAAGCGCGGGATGGGTAAGGCTTCTTTTGCGCATATTCAGGACATTACAGGCAAAATCCAGATTTACGTCCGTCTTGATTCGATCGAGGAGAACAAATACAGAGCCTTTGAGATTCTCGACATCGGGGATATGATCGGCGTGCGCGGAACGGTTTTCAAGACGAAGACGGGCGAGACTTCCGTGAAGGTGCAATCGCTGGAAGTGCTCACCAAATCGCTGTATCCGTTGCCGGAGAAGTTCCATGGCTTGAAGGACGTCGAGATGCGATACCGCCAGCGGTATGTCGATCTGATCGTTAATCCGGAAGTTCAGCAGACGTTTATTTCCCGATCCCGGATCATCCAGTCGATGCGCCGGTATTTGGATGCTCAAGGCTTTTTGGAAGTGGAAACCCCTACACTGCACAATATTGCGGGCGGCGCAACGGCGCGTCCGTTCATTACGCATCATAATGCGCTGGACATGCAGCTGTATATGCGTATCGCGATTGAGCTTCACCTTAAGCGGCTGATCGTAGGCGGCATGGAGAAAGTGTACGAGATCGGGCGCGTATACCGTAATGAAGGCATCTCCACCCGTCATAATCCGGAATTTACGATGATGGAGCTGTACGAGGCGTATGCCGACTATCAGGACATTATGCGTCTGACGGAGAATCTGATTGCTCATATATCCAAAGAGATTTTGGGGACGACCGAGATTCGCTATCAGGACAAGGACGTCAGCCTGGCTACGCCTTGGCGCCGGGTTTCGATGGTCGATGCGATTAAGGAAATCGTCGGCGTTGACTTCAAACAGGAGATGAGCGACGAGGAAGCGCATCGTCTGGCCAAGGAGCATCGGGTGCCGGTTGATCCGAATATGACGTTTGGTCATATCGTGAACGCCTTCTTCGAGCATTTTGTGGAGCACACTCTGATAGAACCTACATTTATTTACGGACATCCGGTTGCAATCTCTCCTCTTGCCAAGAAAAATGAGGAGGACGGACGGTTTACGGATCGTTTCGAGCTGTTTATTGTAGGACGCGAGCATGCCAATGCGTTTACGGAGCTGAACGATCCGATCGATCAGCGCGAACGCTTTGAGGCTCAACTTATCGAGAAAGAGCAGGGCAACGATGAAGCGCATGAGATGGACGATGATTTCATTCGTGCGCTGGAATACGGGATGCCGCCTACAGGCGGACTCGGAATCGGGATCGATCGGCTAGTTATGCTACTTACCGATTCGCCTTCGATTCGCGACGTTTTGCTGTTCCCGACTATGAGAGAACGCGTGGGAGACTAAGGTCTCCCTCTTTTTTTAACTTTTTTTAAAAAAACACTTGCAATCGAAGTGGCGGATGTGATATCTTATAAAAGTCGCCGATCGGCACCGAGGAATAACGAGGAACGCCGCGACGGCAAGCAGGACAAGCGATTTGCTCCTTGAAAACTGAACAACGAGCGTGCAAGTGACGATCTCGCAAGAGATCAAAACAAGTCGAGTTATCGACACAAGTCAGTACGTTTGAGCAATCAGCTCTAAAATAATGAGAAGCTTCTCGTGAGT